>WRJP01000071.1 GCA_009778535.1 Propionibacteriaceae bacterium
CTTGGTATGCCGCTTCAGACGTTCAAGATTTTCCAGCACGAAATCATCGTCATCAAGCTCGCCAACATGCTGGCTCAGGTAACCGATTTGCAGCGTTTTTCCCTGCTTCACCTTCCCAGACGTAGGCGAAATTTCGTGAGCGAGCAGATTGAGCAGTGTTGTCTTGCCCGAGCCATTCACCCCAATAAGACCGATACGGTCTCCTGGTCCTATCGACCAATCGAGGTGATCGAACAAGACCCGACCTTGCGGCAAGGTGTAGCTCATGGAGTACAGGTCGAATACGTCTTTCCCCAGGCGCGTAGCTGCAAACTCCTTCAAACGCAATTTGTCGCGCGGTTCAGGCTCATCGGCAATGAGGGCATTAGCAGCGTCTATACGGAACTTCGGTTTTGAAGTCCGCGCAGGCGGGCCGCGCCGTAGCCACGCTAGTTCTTTGCGCATGATGTTCTGCCGCTTGGTTTCAGTGACATTGGCGAGTCGTTCCCGTTCAGCTCGCGCCAAGACATACGCCGCATAGCCCCCGTCGTAGGAATCGACCACCGCATCGTGTACCTCCCAGATGCGGTTGCACACCGCATCCAAGAACCAGCGGTCGTGCGAGACCACCAGCATCGCCGTTCCGCTAGCTTGCAGCATATTGAGATGTTCAGCCAACCAGGACACTGCTTCGACATCGAGATGGTTCGTAGGTTCGTCTAAAATGAGCAGGTCATGGCCAGCAAGGAGTTGTTGCACTAGGGCGACTCGGCGACGCTCCCCTCCCGAAAGTTGCGCCACTGGCACATCAAGGGTTCGGTCGCCCAGAAAGCGATTAACGAGATTTCGAGAGGCCAGATCGCCAGCCCAAACATAATCAGGCCTGCCGCCAACAACAACGTCACGCACAGTCGCAGTTGCGGCGTAGGAGTCTTCTTGACTCAGAAAGCCTAGCGACAGCCCATTGGAAGCAATCACCTGCCCCGAATCTGGTTCAATGATGCCAGCAAGCAGTTTCAGTAATGTGGTTTTTCCGTCTCCATTGCGACCAACTACCCCAATCACGTCTTGAGAGGACACACCCAAACTGACCTCATCCAACAGCACCCTAGTGCCGAAGGATATTGAGATTCGTTCAGCGTTGATCAGATTAGCCACGCCAGCACTTCAATCTCTTGCGCAATGGCAGCAAACATCAGCGATCTCCAGTCTGGGAATAGGGCTCAATGCTAGCAGTGGGAAAAAGGCAACCTGCGGAAGTCAGGACAACATCGCGTCCAAATGCTGCGAAGCGGCATTTGGGCTGATGGAGCCAACGACGATCTTACCGATCACACCTTGGGGGTCGATAAAGACGTGGGTTGGCAGCCCCATCACGGCGTAGGTAGCTGAAAGTTGCTTGAGCGGGTCGGGAACTTGGCGATGCGTCAAACCCAAGCGAGTGGCATATCCGGCGACCGTCTCAGCGTCCTCTCCGACGTAGATCGAGATGACTACGGCTTTGTCGGCGTAGGCTCTCCAGACTTCCTCTACATCGGGAGCCTCAGCACGGCAATTTGTACACCAAGTAGCGCCAAACACTAACCAAACGGGTTTACCCTTCAGTTCGGACAGTCGTAAAACCTCGCCAACTGAGTCGACCTGGCTGAATTCGGGTGCAGTCTTACCCACCGCTGGAACTGGCTGATTAGGGTCTACTCCCACATCGATGGTAGTTACTCCAGTTTTCCAAGGGGCGCGTACGAGCACAACTCCGCCCACAATCAAGATCGTTGTGGCGACCAGGACTAGGGCAGTCCGCAGCTTAGGATTCATCACCCGTATGAGTGTAGACCACCGAAGAAGTGGTTACCGAAGTAGGCGAACATGACGGCAGCAAAACCGACAATGAGAAGAACGGCACTACGGGTTCCACGCCAGCCACGTGCGATGCGCGCATGCAAGAAAGCCCCGTAAACCAGCCAAGTGACTAGCGCGGCTGTCTCCTTCGGATCCCAACCCCAATAGCGTCCCCAAGCGGTCTGAGCCCAAAGTGCACCCAGCAAGATCATGATGGTCATCAGCGGGAAAGTCACCACAGCGGCCTTATAACCAATCTCATCGAAGGTTTCACGCGAGAGTTTAAACTTGAATACCGGATGAAGTAGATAAAGTACCGCAGCCCCGAAGGAGACACAGGCAGCCCCATAGGACAAAACAGCGAAACCCACATGAATTGTCAGCAGCAATTTATCCTGTAGCGCCGGTACGAGTGATTGAACCTCAGTCCCCATCTGGAATGCGTAAACCAGCAAGCCAGCCGCTACCGGAAGAACTAAAAGCGCCAGCATCCGTACCTTGTACCGCCACAGCGCGACTAAATATGCCGCCAAAATCCCCCAGGTGAAAGCAACAGCGAACTCGTGCTGATTCGAGAAAGGTCCGTGTCCGGTGATGGCCATGCGCATTCCCAGATAGGCAGTAACTAACACGAATGCAATGATCGTGAAAGCAGTCGTAAAGGACGCAACGTTGACAGCAGACTTTGCTGGTGTGGTAGTTGTGGTGGTCATGGTGTACTCCTTTGCAATCACTTCGACTTGAGCTTGGTTGAAGTGGCGGCTACAACCTCAGCAGTTTCTGCATCTGCAACCACCGCCGCATCGTCAAGACCTGCAACAACCTCGGTCACCACGTCAGCTGCTGCATCAGACTCGACATCGGCAACAGCTTCATCGTCAAAGAAGTCTATGTCGAGGTCAGCTTTCGCAGTTTTGGCACCGGGTTGGTTTGCTGCGGCCTTTTTCCCCTTGGCACTTAAAGAAACCGTAACCAAGGCTATGACAAAGCCTAATATCAAAAATGCGATGGCGGCCATTAACAGGGTTTCTGCAATCCGCAGCAACGACTCTTGGAATGGTGTCATTTCTTACTCCTTACCGGTTCAAACCAGGTTTGCGCGTGGGATAAAAGTTCAGTGAATTCGCGGCGGAAACCGGAGTCCTCTTTGTCAGGGGAGGCGATCATGAGCACACCATCTTGGGCGCGCATCCATACGCGTTTGGGGCGGCACAAAAATGTGATCATCATTCCGGCTACTAGCAAAATGGAGGCAATACCCATCCAAATAGAGCCCGGGTCGTTACGAACCATGATCCCGGTGTAGGCACCTTCACGATCGAAGGTCAGCGACATGTCGCCGATTTTCCCGGTTTGGCCATGATCCACCGTGATCTGGTTCAGTTGCGCACCATCGGATGCCTGCAATATCACAAACATCACCTGTCCAGCTTTCAGAGCTGGGTGCACCACCCCTGATCTGGGCGAGATGACATCAACTAGCAAACCCAAAGTCGGCAACTCGACAGTGCCGACAACGATAGCTTCGCCCATCCAGGTTCCGGGCCACGACTGGACTACCACTCCAGAAAAAACCTCGGCATTTTTCGACGAAATCGTGATGTCTAAAGCATTTCCATAGCTGCCTTGGTGGAAGCTGAATCCACCATAGTTCAATGGTGTATTTACCCGTACCTGTTGTTCTTTCACTATCTGATCGCCAGCTCGCAGGATGAGGTTCGAGACGTAGTCGGTCGGCCGTCCAGTTTCTGGGTCAAAGGAAGCATCGAAACTGGTGGCTTCAAGGGTGTAATCAGTCCCAGCACCAACAGGTATCTGCTTACCGCCACCTGCGGGGATATTGATCACAGCTTCGTATCCGGTCAAGCTAGTGATTACATAGGCTGCGATTATCAATATGAAAGCTAGGTGGGCTATGACCGTACCAATCCCACCCCAGGAGAATTTGTCAGCGTAGACGAGATTGCGTTCACCATCAAGAACCCGGTACCGTGCCGCCTTGAGTTTAGCTTTAGCCACGGCGATCGTCTGCTCGTCGCTGGCTGCTGTTTCTACCTGACCGCGATACCGCGCAGCGGCGAAGAAACGGTCGGAAACTTGGATACGTGGATGTTTGTAACGCTGCCACAACTGCGGGATGCGGTGGGTCGTGCAACCAAGAATCGAGATGGTCAACGCCCCCATGACAACCATGAACCCGATGGAAGTGAAAACATTAAACAACCCAAGGAAGTTCATCAACGCAGCTAAACCACGAAAGCGATTTTGCATTGCGTCGAGAAAGTTTTCGCGTGCCTGAATATCGTTCCAGACTCCAGACGATGCTTGCGGAATTAGAACCCCAAGCAGGACGTAGGCGGTCAAAATCAAAATAATGATTAAACCAACAGTTTTGGAATAGGTAACTTGATAGATGCGGCGAAAGAACTCACCGATGGAAACCTCAGTATAATCACCTGCTTCGGTGGCTGGAGTTGACTCCTGCACGAAGTCGGTATCGGTTTTGAGTTGGTCGTTCATATCATTGTCCTAGTGGTAGAAACGACAGCCAGGCGGCCAGTTGCGTAAAAAGATCAGTTATCATCAAAAAACCCACGATGATTAAGAAGATGCCAACAACGATGCTGACACCGCCTTGGTGGGCGGAAAACCACTTGAGACGGTTGAGTACCGATGTCGCCCCTGCGCACACCAGTATGAAGGGAATCCCTAGCCCTAAACTAAAGACGGCCATGAAGACAATTCCGATGCCAAGAGAGTCGTAAGTGGTAGCCAGTCCTAATACTCCCCCAAGAATTGGCCCGATGCATGGTGTCCATCCGGCTCCAAATGCTAGTCCCAGCAGCAGCGAACGTCGAAAATTCGGCGGTTCGGTGCGGTTCGGCGAGTATTGCGGCGTCAGAACCCGGTCAAGTAGCGGTATAGATATCAGACGCGTTGCATGCAGACCGATGATCACCAAGACGATGCCACCGGCAATCCGCAGCCAAGTTTTTAGGTCTCCTACCACATAGCCGATCAGCCCAACCAAACCCCACAAGCTGATAAAAACCGCCGAGAATGCCGCCATGAAAACTAGGGCTTGACCTGCGCCAGACCAATCTATTGCTCGCTTGACCGATGCTGAACCCTGCGGGCTTTCAGCCTCGGTTAGCAAAGCGTCGCCAGCTGTTCCAACCTTCACCCCAGCCAGCACCGGTGCCTCGCGTTTATCGGCAAGATAGGCGACGAAAACTGGTACCACAGGTAAGAAACAAGGAGAAGCGAAAGCCACTACCCCAGCAATGAATACAGCAACTATTGAGGCGAGCGTAAGTGATGCATCTATCATGGCATCACCTGACTTCGTTAAAAATGTCGTTTTGCCGGTCACTACCAGGCAAAAAGTTTTGCTGAGAACCCATCACGGAACTGTCTGATCTGTAGCCGACTCCTGCTCCAAAATGAGCTTGCATTGATCTAGGTGCGAGAGAACTCTAATGTGATCACCGCCGGGGTCATTTTCCATGTACTTCGTCCAGACTTCTTCAATGCGCACGCAGTCTTTTTCTTCCTGCACCCACAGATAGAGCCCCTTGAGGAACCAGGCTTCTGCGTGGTTAGGATTTATTTCTAGCACCTTGTCGCACTGCTCGTTAGCCATTCCCAGGTTTCCGATACTCCATACCAGTTCGGCAAACTCCATACGAGCTTCGGTATCTGTGGGGTTGGCGGCAATGTGAGCTTCAAGTTCGGACATTCTCCGAGCAGTTTCTTGTTCTGAGGCCGCAGTTGCCGTCGGTTCGATGGTCGGCATGACTGACTCGCTGGGCGTTTGACTGGCCGCTAGCACAATGCCGACAACAACACCTAACAGTATTGCTACCACTAGCGCTGGTATGCCCCACCCCGACCGAGGTCGAGATGGGGCATTCCGTAGTTTTACGACGTCGTCGTCTACTTCCTTGAGCAGTTCGTCATCGTAATCATGCGTCACCTTAGGCCTGTCTCCAAGACATGCTCTCTGTGCTCAAGCGTTCTTTCAGATGGAGAAAGATCCGGAACTTCGGCTCCCAATGCGGCTAGCAACAACTGGCCTTGGCGCGAAGCGTCAATGGACTGTCCAATGACCCGCTGCATGTAGTCAGGGCTGTGGAATCCATAGGAGTTCTCCGAGTACGCATAGTCAATGTAGTAGCCAGCAAAGCGGGCGAGTTCCTTGACTTGAGCCATGGTCTCGTCTGGCACCTTAACCGTGCTGCCCTCAGCCTGAACTGCTTCCAGCATGTCGATCAAAACCATCATCGAGTCAAGACCCGCGTCACGGGAAACCTTGAAGCGGTTATTGATGGTACGAACCCGATCCTGAAGAATCTGCTCAGAAGCGGTATGACAAGCCCCGCAGGAACCGCTGATGTTAGTTAGCGGATTCTGGACGTCGTGATTCGAGACTTTCTGTGAACCCTGACGCTGGTAAGACATGTGGCAATCTGCACAGGTCACACCATTGGCGGCGTGGATCGAAGTTGACCATACCTCATATTCGGGATGCTGCACCTTGAGCATAGCTACTTGCGCCCGCGGGTTGAAGTAGTCGGAGAACGGAACTCCCGCAACTCCAGCTGTACCGGTGTTGTCAATCGAAGTGAAGTCCTCTTGATAGTACTTCCAGGTTAGATCAATCTCAGTTCCATATTTCCATGGGAAAATGACGTCCTTGTTTGGCCCACCGAAGTAATACTCGATGTGGCACTGAGCGCAAACCAGAGCGCGCATCTCTTGAGTTGTAGCGTCCTTGTTCACGTCGTAGTTTGCATTGCCTTCTTCAGCTTTCATCATTTCCATCGAGTTGATCAAGCCTGGACGCGAAATCCGCAACTTCATGGTTTCTGGATCGTGACAGTCGATGCAACCGATTGGGTCACCATTCGTCTTGTCAACACTGGCCATCTTGACATATGACACCATGTCCTTGGTTACGTCGTCGCAGTTCCTATCAGCAGGCTGGGTCGCCTTCCATTCGGGAGTGACCGAGGTCGCCTGACAGTTATAAGGAATGGCGTTCAATGCTTTGAAGCCGGAATCCATGGTCTCATTGAAGCTGGCGTTCGGCCCGGCCGTGCTGTGCTCGGCCCACAGAGCAACGTTCGATGCGTGGCAGTGGATACAAGCACCAGGCTGGTTACGCTCGTTGGAACGCTTCGTCGTTATCTGGTCTTCCAACATGTATGCGTGACCACGGGCATGCCGGTAGTCAATGGCGAACGCGAAGCCCTGCCACAGCCGCTTCACCCGCGAATCATCTTCAATCTTGGACGAAGGAACCACCTCGCGTGTATCGAAATCGCGGTTAATCGGCGTTCCTGCGGTGGCAAGATCAACGTTTGGAACCAGTGCGTCTGGTTTGTGGTCAGAGGACTTGTAGACTTCTGTTGCCTTCCACCCGTCATATTGCGCCGGGAAGTTCCTACCCCACTCAGCAGGATCGTAGGTAGTTTGCGTCAGTTTCACCACCTCGGTGTATTGGGTCGCAGATTCGCCCTTCCGTTCACCGATATTGGCAATCAGTGCAGTTAGAAAGAAGGTGAGTCCTGCTACCACGACCACAGCAACGAGAAGCACCCAGAAGGGTACGCCTCTACGAGTTTTGTCTGTCATCAGTCAAGCTCCTATTTTTGGTGTCCGATATTGGAGTGGCAGCGAGTGCACTGAATGTCCTCGCCTGTTTGTTCCACTGTGTAACGCATTGGGAAAGTCATGAGGTCGTGGCAACTAAGACACGCTGCGTTCGCGATGTCCCTATTCTTGTCACGAATGACGATATTTGTCGGGTAGTCGCCTACCGTGAATTTATAAGCATGCAGCACGCCGTCTTCGGCCTTCACTGCATATTGTCTAATGACATTGTCATGAGGTACATGGCAGTCGTTGCAGGTAGCCGCCCTGGCATGGGGGCCGCGCAGCCATGCATCGTAGTGGTCTTGCATCGCGTGGCAGTTAGCACACGTTGCTGGGTCTTCACCGAAGTATGAGGGCAAATGGGCGTAGGACACGCCAAAAACTCCCATGCCGATGACTATCCCGACGAGTGCGGCTACGACCACACTTATGATTCTTCGAGCTTTCACATCCACCTCACTGGTGTTGTTTCAACTTATTGAGAGAAAATATATGGGAAAAACTCGTGACAAGTCAAACACTTTTTAGATATTTCCTTCAGATTACTCATCGTTATCAAAGTGTTATTTTTCTCTGCTATGCCAAACGTTTTAATTCTCATTCTCTGCATAGAGGTGCTACTGAAATTGAAGGGAGCAGATTGTCTTGTAATAACCCTGCCTCGCTGCCTGCTTCGCCAGTCAGAAAGCAAAATTATTGCGAAACAATGCTGCTTGAGCTGGGATGCGGACGGTTGAAGCAGGCACTGCTGGAACATCGGGAACCGCAATTTTGACTACATACTACGTAGCTGTGCAGAAATTCTGGGCAGTATGCAGGAAAAATGCAGACGTGTACGCAGGACCAGCCCCGCAACCAAGCTCACGTGTATGTGGCTACTGAAAGGCTCAGTGCGCTCGTTACCTGGGTTTTGAGAGTCCAGCTAGCTGGTGCAGCAGTCGTACAGTTCCGGCTAGGTAGCACCCAAGTCGCACTTGAGCTATTACTACATATTAATTCTTAGAGACAGTTATTTCCGATATTTCTTTTCAGCTTGGGTTTGCACAAAGACCCAGGCAAAATTTCGAGTTGCGCGGCATCAAAAACGAATATTTGATATTTGTTGCCTAACAAAGTTGTGGTCATTTGGGTTCCGCTAGCCGTTTACCAAACGTTTTTGAATAGTTGTCTCATGTTAACTGCTCGCTGCTGCTCCGGTGCCGGTTCGTTACCCATGACTCGGATCTGATGTCCAGCAGTGGCGACAAGCGGCATCGACATACACCCGCGTCGAAGCCGGTTAGCGGCTTAACTAGCCGAGATAAGGCTCGTTGCTTAGCAGTTGCTGTTCTGCGGTTCAATCAGTGAGTGGTTCGCAGTTTTCGTTCATTGACTGCAACAATCGTGATTTTTACGATTCAGGTCGCGGCTTCCATGCGACAAAGAAGGAGAAACTATGCTGAGTTGTTTACATTTAATTAGTTTTCGTGAGAAAATTTCATAAGAACCAGAGGAGATGCGATGGCAGCGAAGGTAGAGCATTCCGTATTCGATGGCACCACAGGGCGTACGAAGCATGGGGGAAGGCGTACTCACATCATCCAAATCATTCGAGACATCAAGGAGCCGATGAGTGTTCAAGATGTCGCCGATAGGGTTGGCATCCACGTAAGTACCGCTAGGTTCCACCTTGAATCTCTGGTTGATGCTGGTCTTGCTACTAGGGAGACGCTCAGCAAGAACAAGCCGGGACGTCCTTGGGTGGGATACCTGGGAACGCTCCCAAATCAGACGCAT
>WRJP01000072.1 GCA_009778535.1 Propionibacteriaceae bacterium
ACCAGTTTTGATGTTGACAATGGTTTTATCAAGTTTGACCCCAGAAACTTTCACTACCGGGGTGACCAAAGTAAAACTTTGCCGGTAAAGCTGTTTGGTTTCAGGTGACACGTCACTGGCAGTGATGGTGTAAGTGTAGCTACCAGGTTTAGTCAACTTACTGAACGCCATTTTGATGTTCATCGTATTCGAGGGAGTGTATTTAGTTTTACCACCAGCCTCGCTAAAACTGTAAACCGCTTTCCCTGTAGAATCCAAAATCTGTCCAGTGACCGTACCGATCATAAAACCAGAAGTGATAGTGCCAGACACGTTAACAATCTGACCGGCAGGTAGCACGCTAGGAACTGGTTTAACCCCCGAAATAGCCAAACCAGCCTTCACCGACACTTGCGTTACAGCAGTTTTACCATCATCGACAGTTTTCACCGTGATATTGACAGTGCCAGGTTTCTTGCCTGTAACCATACCCTTAGCGTCCACAGTAGCTACCGCCGTGTTACTCGAAGACCACGTCAGATTCTTGTTTGTTGCGTTGGTTGGTGTGATCGTCGGGGTCAGTGTGCTTTTCGCGCCTACTTTCAACGTCAACGTTGAAGGACTCAACTTCACCCCAGCAACCGGCACATTCACTTTCACCTGCACTACAGCTGTTTTACCACCATCGGCCGTTTTCACAGTTATCGTCGCAGTACCAGCAGCCCTACCCGTAACAACACCTTTAGCATCAACTGTCGCAACAGCGCTGTTACTAGAAGACCACGTCAGGTTCTTGTTCGTGGCGTTCGACGGAGTGATCGTTGGAGTCAACGTGGCTGTGCCACCAACCTTGACGCTAGTCGTGGCTGGTTTCACGCTGACACCCCAGACACCGGCACCGTGACTGTCACTGTAGCTGTTTTGCCACCATCAACCGTTTTCACAGTAATAGTTGCCGTCCCTGGTTTCACACCAGTGACAACACCGGCGGCAGAAACACTCGCTACAGAACTATTTGAAGAAGACCACGCCAGGTTCTTGTTCGTGGCGTTCGCTGGAGTGATCGTTGGAGTCAACGAAACTGCGCCACCAACCTTGACGCTAGTCGTGGCTGGTTTCAAACTGACACCAGTAACCGGCTGGGTAACCGTCACCGTCGCTGAAGCTGTTTTACCACCATCGGCAGTCTTCACTGTTATCGTTGCGTTACCGACAGCTTTGGCAGTAACAACACCAGTGGCCGATACGGTAGCCACATTAGTGTTACTGGAAGTCCAGATAACGTTCTTGTTTGTCGCGTTCGTTGGGGTGACAGTAGCAGTCAACGATACTGTGTCACCGACTTTGATAGTGGCCAAAGACTGGTTCAAACTGACACCGGTGACCACAACAACAGGTGGGGTTGTCACAGTGATCGTGGCCGTGTCAGAAACCTTCACCCCAAAAGACGATGTACTAGACAATGTGATCGTAGCCGTACCAGCCGATCTACCAGTCACAACACCAGTGCTAGACACAGTAGCAACACTGGTGTTGTTTGAAGACCACGACAGATTCACATCATTGGCATACGACTGCAAAAACGAAGACGACAAAGAAACAGTGCTACCAACACTCACAGAAGCTGTAGCAGGACTAACAGCCACAGACATTGCCGGTATAGCAACCTGGGATTTACGAACCCAAGCAGCCGAATCAGAAGAACCCACAACACCAGTAGGGAACAACACATGCACCCACTCTTTCGACACAGTGTTAACCACACCAAGCACATCGCTAGACAACACCACCCACCTAGACGATTCTGTAGTAGCAGATGCATACACACTCGCACCTTGTAAAACTACCGAATCTGGAGTGTCAGGCACATCAGTGTGTACCGTGATCCAAGACCAATCCATAGCCTCATCCACACCAGAAGTAACCTTCACCCACAACTTCGTAACACCTTCTTGAAGGCCAACAATTTGTGCCGTAGCACCCGAAGCATCAACCGACACCAGCGTGGGATCATCCACAAACCAAGACACAGTACTCGCAGTACCAGTGATACTGGCAGTAAACCCAGCCCTGGTAGCGCCAACAAGCACCAACCGGTTAGAAGCAACCTCACCATTCACCAACAACCTCACCGACACAGCCGCCCCAGAAACCACACCACTGCCAGGATCAAACAGATCCAAAACAGAAACAAAAGGAGCAACCACCGGCACAGTCTCGCTAGGCGTCACAGACAAACTAGGAACAGGTACAGCACTCGGTACAAGCTCCGCGTCAGGTTCAGGCATAGGGCTTGGGATCGGTTCTAAGGTAGGTTCTGGATCGACACTCGCACTAGGCGCTGGATCAGACTTGACACTAGACGTCACACTAGGCACAGGCTCAGAACCAACACTCGGATTAGGCGTAGGACTAGGCTTTAGCTCTGAACTAGGTGTTGGTTCCAGCTCAAGACTAGGTGAAGGACTGAGAACTGGATCTACACCAGGGACAAGCCTCGGATCAGAACTAGGTTCAGACACAGAACTCGGACTCGGAGTAGGCTCAACCCCACCAGACTCCACAACCACAGGCGACGACTCCCCATCCCCCCAAGCAACAGGAACAACCCCAACAAAAAACAAACCAGCAGAAACGATCGCTACACAACAACGTCGAACGAAACCCTGTACAACCACGAGAACTCCTGGACAGAAATAGGGACGGTAGACACTTTCAACCTACAACACCAACAGTAAAAACGTCAAAAAACCCCGCTGTGCTAGCCGGGTGAACAGTTTCTCGTCAGCAGCATATGAACCACTGGTTCCACATCGAACCTGCGGTCGACGGTAACTGGCGGCAGAAGCTGGCTAGTCGCGCCGGTCGTGTTTGCCCCATTGGGTGGCGACGATGAATGCAGCAGCGATGAAACCCATGCCTACCACAACGTTCCAGCCGCCAAGACCACCCTCGCTTGCAGCCGCACTGATTATCGGAATGTAGATACCGAGTGAGGCAGTCAAGTAGTACACGACCAGCCAAAGAATGCCCAGAACCAACAAGGTCAGTAAGGTCGGGAGCACCCAAGCACCCGCGCCTGGATTTACCGGCTTATTGCTTTTCTTTCCAGCTGCAATGGCCTCCTTTGCGGCCTGCTTCTTCTTTTCAGCAGCTTCTTTTCTCACTTTAGACTCTGGCACTGATGACTCCTTCTCCTTAAAGCATTCTAGCGTGATTTTTGCGCTATCTCTCGGCTGAGCCGTCGCACGGTCGAAACTACGACGGAGAGCAACGGGTTCTGTCCCTTACAATCTTTAACGTCCTTAGCGACGACAATCAGCCAAAGAACGGGAAGCTATGGAACCTCGGCGTCGTCTGGCGGGTCATCTGGTGACTCGTCGCCAGGTGGTGGATCGTCAGGCGGTGGTGGCGGCGTTGTCTCAGGAGGCGGAGGAGCTTTGGCGATGACTATATTGATGGGTTTGGTGCGATCCCACATTTCACCATTTGCAGGCTCTTGCGAAATCACAGTTCCAGGGGTTGCGTCGCTCTCTTCTTCGGTGTATTTGATTCCGAAGCCGGCCTCGTTAGCTTCATATTCTGCCCGTCGTAGCGGCAGGTCGATTAAATACGGTACTTTACCTTCACCGGTCGCACAGTAAATGGTGATTTCTTGCGTCAAAGGTATCTCAGCTCCATCAGCGGGGTTGGTTCTAGTCACATTTCCTTTTTTCGCATCTTTAGGTTCATCAACTTCGGGAATGATGCTGACATTAGTGAAATCGGTAGCCTCTAACATCTCGCGGGCAACAGTACAATCAATCCCAACCAGACCAGGAAGAATCGTGCCTTTCTTTGGCCCGTCATTGATTTCGTAATAAATCTCAGTGCTCTCCGAAACCGATATGCCTGGTGGAGGGTCTTGATTGATAACACGACCGACCGTCCTGTCATCAGGGCCAGCGACATGCGTTGGGACGGGAATTAGGTTCGATTCTCTAATCAACGCCACTGCATCTTCAGGCAGCGCATCAATAACTTTCGGGACTTTGACAAGTACTTCGGGTTCTTCAAAAGGATTCATCAGGAAAAACACGCCGATGCCCAAAGAGATGACGATGAGCGAGATCAAGAAAACCATAACTCCGATTCGTCGCTTGCGGGGACGCTCGTCATCTTCGTAGTCGTCTACTTCGGCCGGAGCTTGCGGAACTACCGCTGTTACCTGCTGTGTGGCTTGTGCCGGAGGTGGTTGAGTGTAGACATCGTGACCGGCCAGCAATCTGGCAATGTCATCGCGCATCGCGGCCGCGCTCTGGTAGCGATCAGTCGGGTTTTTAGCCAGCGCTTTCAGTACCACAGTGTCCATGCCAGGAGTGATCATCGGATCGACTTGGCTGGGTGGAACTGGTTGTTCTCTAACGTGCTGGTAGGCCACACTCACCGGAGAATCACCGGTGAAAGGCGGCCGTCCCACCAAGAGTTCGTACATCAAACAGCCAGCCGAATAGATGTCGCTCCTGGCATCAACAGTTTCTCCACGCGCCTGTTCGGGTGAAAGATACTGTGCGGTTCCGATGACGGCGGCGGTTTGCGTCATCGTTGCCGACGTGTCAGCAACAGCACGGGCAATCCCAAAATCCATCACTTTGACAGTGCCATTTGGGGTGAGCATCACATTCGCTGGTTTTATGTCACGATGGACTATTCCGGCTCGGTGCGAAAAGTTGAGGGCTTCCAGCACTCCCTCAGTAAATTCTAGTGATTTCGTCGGATGGATTTTCCGGCCGGTACGTAAAATCTCGCGCAGAGTGTGGCCTTCAACCAACTCCATGATTATGTAGGGAACGCGAACTCCCGTTGCTGGGTCAGACTCCTCTCCAGTGTCATATACGGCGACAATGTTGGGATGATTAAGTCCGGCCGCAGCCTGGGCTTCCCGACGGAAGCGTTCTTGGAAAGTGGGGTCGGTAGCAAGGTCGATCCGCAGTTGCTTGATCGCAACCTCACGGTTCAAGCGGATGTCCAGTCCATGGCGAACTTCAGCCATGCCTCCACGCCCTAGCAGCGTTCCTAACTGATAGCGTCCGCCAAGCAGTCTAGGCTCTTGCGTCATCGACTATTTCCTTTCGGAACCATGTACACCTACACATCTGTTCCATTGTGTCACTTCAAAGCCTCAAGTACCGCTTTCGCCACGGGCGCCGAGACTCTCCCCCCTGCAACTTCGCTCGCACTCACATTCGCATCTTCGATAAATACTGCCACGGCTACCCCGTATTCTTTCGCATATGCGACAAACCACGCATATGGCGTTCTTACTCTATCGGTGACGGCAGTGCCAGTTTTCCCTCCGACTTCGACTCCGGAAATCTTAGCGCGTTGTCCGGTACCTGATTCAACTACACCTACCATCATTTGCCGAAGTTGCGCCGCAGTTGTGCTGCTCACCGCGATAGAAGCCTGCGATGGAGTCGCCTCACTGATAACTGACAGATCGTCTCGTAATATCCGATTTACGAGATATGGTTCCATAACCACACCATCGTTGGCGATCGCTGCTGCCACCATCGCCATCTGTAGCGGAGTTGCGGCGACTTCGTATTCGCCTATCGCGCTCATCGCAGTTTGGGCAGCGTCTATTCCAGTAGGGAAACGACTGGCAGCCGACCCAATTTCAGGCAGCCACCGCTTCCCAAACCCGAACGCCTCCGCCTGTTCCTGCAATGTCTGTGCGCCCAACTCTGCGCCCAGCCTGGCGAAACCCGGGTTGCAAGACACTTGCAGGGCATGGCTCAAACTTACCTTCGACCCACCGCAGGAGCCGGTGATCACCTTGTCCGAGTTGGGGAGCCGATACCTGCTGGAATCGATTTGAGAGTCAGCTGCATAACCGGTCTCCAAAGCCGCTGCTGCGGTAATCAGCTTGAACGTCGAACCAGGCGCGTAAATCTCTCTGGTCGCCCGATTCGCCAAAGGCTTTTCGGCAGCTTTATTTAACTGCTCCCAAGCGGCTTGCGATGCTTTTAGATCGTGGGTCGCCAGCAGCGACGGGTCGAAGCTCGGAGACGATACCAGTGCCTTCACCGCTCCGGTGTGGTAGTCAAGTGCCACCACTGCACCTTTGCGCCCAGCTAACCCATCCCAGGCTGCTTTTTGCGCCTTTGCAGAAATCGTAGTTTCGACCTTAGCTCCGCGCGGAGCCTGCCCAGCCGCTGCACGAATCAATTGCTCTAACACCTGCTGATCGGTGGCTCCCGAGAGGTACGGCGATTGCGAGGCTTCCAAACCAGTACTGCCGTAGTAGTACGAATAGAACCCCGTTATCGGGGCATATAGCGCTGGATTGGGATATTCCCGCTGAAACTTGAAGTGGTCTTTGACTGGTACCGATTGCGCTATCGGGATGTTACCTACCATGATCGGCCCGCGATCTTGCGCAAATCTGGCATCTGTTACCCGTCGATTTTCTGGGCGTTCATTCAAGACCGTCTGCCGTGCGACCTGCGCGTATGTCAGGTTTGCCATCAATGCCAAAAACAATACAAAGACGACTAGCGAAAGTACCCGAATCGGGCGGTTCATTGCCAGATCACCGCCTCAAGGTAAGTATTTCTCGTTGGCCGCATCATGACACCGTTATCACTTGAGTGGTGTCGGAAGCCAATGATGCCTGTGGATCGGATGCTTTTCCGGATGGACGCCTGGAGTGGTGGGTGATCACCAACAGCAGCGCTGTCATCGCCCAGTTCGCCACCAGCGACGAGCCGCCTTGGGACATGAATGGTGTGGTCAAGCCGGTCAGCGGCAACAACCTGGTAACACCTCCGACGATTGTGAAAACCTGCAACGCAAAGATCAGCGACAAACCTGCTGCGAGCAACTTTCCAAATGGTTCATTTGACCCGAGCGCAGCGCGAAGTCCGCGCGCTACCAGAATCCCGTAGAGCAGGATTATTGCTATTAGTCCAGTTACGCCTAGTTCTTCCCCGATGGCAGCAGCTATGAAGTCGCTCTTTGCAATAGGGATCAGATTTGGCCTTCCCAGACCCCAGCCGGTGCCGAACAACCCGCCCCACGCAATGCCGAATTGAGCTTGGATAACTTGATAGTTCTGATCATAGTTGCTGAACGGGTCTAGCCAGGCCGAAACTCGTGTCTGCAAGTGCGAGAATAAGGGATAACTGACTACTGCCCCTAACCCGAAAAGCAAGCCGCCAAAAATTGGCCAAAACCCACGTTCGGTGGCTACATAAAGCATCACTACGAACAGTCCGAAAAACAGCAACGATGTGCCCAAGTCCTTTTGCAGTACCAGCACTGCCAAGCTCGCCAGCCACATTATCAAAATCGGGCCTAGATCACGCGGTCTGGGAAGTTCTATGCCCAAGACCCGGCTACCGGCTTTGGCTAGCACTTCGCGTTTTTCTACCAGATAGGATGCAAAGGCGATTGCCAATACGATCTTTGCGATTTCTGCGGGTTGGAAACTGTAATTGCCTAGCTGTATCCAAATTCGGGAGCCGTGCTTTTCTGAACCGATGACGGGCAGCAGCGGCAGCAACAGCAATCCGATACCGGCAAGGAAAAATAGGTAGGTGTAGCGGTTCAAGATGGTGTAGTCGGGCAAAATGATAAGCACCACACAGAAAACAAATACCGCCACTGATGTCCACATCAACTGCAATTCCCCCGAGTGCATGACGGGGTTAGTTCCCAGATCGAGTCGGTGAATCATCGCCAGTCCAATCCCATTCAGCAACATGACGATCGGTAGAATCATCGGGTCGGCGTATGGAATTCGGATACGGACAACGAGGTGCGCCACACCTGCCAATGCAAAAAGAATCCCCAAAGCCCACGGCCATTCATGCGGTAATGCCTGGTCTATATTGAGGTGCGTTGCGAGGTAGCCACCGATTGCCAAGGCGATCGCAAACAGCAGCATGACAGCCTCACTGCCTCGCCGTTTTCGATAAACAATCACTTCGCACCTCCTTCGCTGATACCAGCAGTCCAACTCTAGGTTGTCGCTGCAAAAATCAATCACATACCGCTTCGGAGTCTATCGGCTGCGGAACCATGGATGGGGGAATGGAAGTTTCGGGCGGAAACGCACCAGAGCTTGGAGGAAATAGGGTCACGCTAGGGTGATTTCGGGCATAGATGCAGGTTTCGGACTGTTTGCGCAGTTCCACTAAGGCGGACTCCATAGCTGCCAGCGAACCTTGGATGCTGCCCTGATTCACCTGAGTTCGGTAGTAGCGCGGTAAATCTGTCAGCCAGATTTCTGTCTGTTGTTCTAGCGTTGACAGCGGAAAACTCAAAACTTGCTCTGGAATTCCACGAAAGATTGCCACTTTCTCATCGTTTGTTCCGACGAAATACTGCTGTTGGGTGTAGCTGTACCAAATTCCTAGCACGCCTGCCACGACCGCCAACGCAATCGTGAAGATTACTAATGCTTTGCCCCATCCAGCGAGTCGATGTTTCATGGTTGGCGAATAGCGCAGCCGTTCGGCGGCAGCTGGGTCAGGACGAGGGTCGAGGGCGGTTATTTTTGGCAACTCGGAAGTATGTTCTGATGGGTTCAGTGAATCGAGTTTTGCCGCAGCTCCAAAGAATTCCTGTGTTCTGATGTCGTTTGAGCTTCCAACGTCGGCGACGATGATCGAAATGTTGTCTTGGGCACCTTGTGCATAAACCAACTCCAGCAGCCGTTCGATGACAGCGCTGCGATCTCCTTCAATGTTTGCAGCAATAGCGGCGTCAGTAACTGCCCCGCATAATCCGTCTGAGCAGACCAGAATGCGGTCGCCAGCTCGGGCTTGGGCTATTTCCAGATCCGGCGAATGCTGCGGCAAGCCGCTAATCACCCGCAAAATTAGGGAACGATGGGGGTGAATCAGGGATTCTTCTTCACTGATTCGACCTTCATCTATCAATGTCTGCACAAAGGAATGGTCATGCGTTAGCCGACTCAATTCACCATCGCGGTAAAGGTAGGTTCTGGAGTCGCCGATGTTTACGATCGCATAGTTGTCTTCATCTAACATCACGCCGGAGGCAGTGGAACCCATACCTTCCAATTCGGGGTCGGATTCGATCAATTCAGCGATTGTGTCGCCAGCTTTTTGAACCGCAGCCGCGAAATTTTGCAGCATTTCTTCACCGCTGCCGCCGACCTTGATTTGTGAGAATTCTTTGATGACTACCGCAGAT
>WRJP01000073.1 GCA_009778535.1 Propionibacteriaceae bacterium
AAAAGGAAAGGTAACACAAAAAATAAAAAAAAAAAACAGGGGGGGTGGGAGCATAGTATAAAATTTTGGCCCCCCCCGGGGGAAAAAAAAAAATAAGGGGGCCCCCCGGTTATTTGCGGTCCGATGAAAGTGAACAATATCCAGAATGTGATGATGTCGAACACGGAGCTGATCGGGCCAATCCACAACATGAACTTTGAGATCGACGAGGCATCCCATTTACGGGGTTTGCGTAAATAGTCAGCGTCGACGTTGTCCCAAGGAATCGTGATGCATGAAATGTCGTAAATCAGGTTTAGCACCAAGATTTGAATCGGCAACATCGGCAAGAAAGGAATGAAGGCAGAGGCGATCAGAACCGAGAACATATTTCCGAAGTTTGAGCTGGCAGTCATCTTGATGTACTTGATGATGTTGGCGTAAATCTTGCGTCCCTCGATTACACCTTCTTCTAGCACCATCAGGTCTTTCTCCATCAAAATGATGTTGGCTGACTCCTTGGCGATATCGACTGCGGTGTCCACCGAGATTCCGACGTCGGCTGCTTTCATTGCGGCAGCATCGTTAATACCGTCGCCTAAGAAGCCAACAGTGTGTCCACCACGGCGCAGCGCCGCCACGATACGACTCTTTTGTTGAGGTGAGAGTTTTGCGAAAACATCAGTAACTTCTGCTGCCGCTTGGAGTTCGTCGTCATCAAGGGCTTCCACATCTGAACCGAGCAGAATCCCAGCGTGCTCCAGACCCACCTTCTTGCAAACAGCTTTGGTGACTGCGTCATTATCACCAGTCAACACCTTTACGCTCACGCCGTTGGCTTGCAGGGCGCTGATGGCTTGTTTTGCGCTCTCCTTTGGAGGATCCAAAAATGCAAGATAACCCAGTAACACCATTTCGCATTCATCGGCGACTGAGAATGCTTCGGCTGGCGCCGGGTTCGTCTTCTGTGCCACTCCCAAGACACGCAAGCCGTCGCCGTTAAAATCGTTGCAGGTTTGAAGAATTTCTGCTTTCAGAGCTTTCGTCATAGGTACAACTTCACCTTGGTACTCCGCATGGCTGGAGATGGCCAACATCTCCTCAATGGCTCCCTTGGTGATCAACTGGGTTTTGCCAGTCGTATCTGCCACGACTACGCTCATCCGGCGGCGAGAAAAATCGAACGGGATTTCGTCAACCTTTACGTACTGTTCGGTGAGGCCGCCGAGTCCATTCTCACCTGCGACATCAATGATGGAGATGTCCATCAAGTTCTTTAATCCGGTTTGATAGTAGCTATTCAAGAAGGCGTGTCGTAGTACCCTCACGTCTTCTTGGCCGTGAATATCCAAGTGATACTCCAAGATGACTTCGTCTTGAGTTAAGGTACCGGTCTTGTCGGTACACAGTACGTCCATGGCGCCGAAGTTTTGGATGGAATTTAGGTTCTTGACGACTACCTGTTTCTTCGACATTGAGACGGCGCCCTTGGCTAGGTTGGCCGAGACGATCATGGGGAGCATTTCCGGAGTCAGACCTACCGCTACGGAGATGCCAAACAGGAAGGCTTCGACCCAGTCGCCTTTCGTGAAGCCGTTGATGAACAAGACCACCGGAACCATGACCATCATGAAGCGGATGAGCACCCAGGAAACCGAATTTACGCCTTTTTCAAAGCTGGTCGGCGGAGCTTTTTCTTGCAGTTGCAACGAAATGCCGCCCAAGATCGTGGCATCTCCGACGGCCAATACAATTGCCATTGCAGTGCCAGAGATGACGGTGGAACCCATAAACGCCAAGTTGTTCAGTTCTAGTGGATTCTTGCCCTTCGAGGCAAGCGGGGCGCTAAGTTTTTCTACCGGTTCGCTTTCGCCGGTGAGGCTGGACTGGCTGACGAACAAGTCTTTGGCTTCCAGAATGCGTACGTCGGCAGGAATCATGTCTCCGGCTGCGAGATGGATGATGTCGCCCACCACCAACTCATCTAAGGCAATTTCTATACGCTTCGAGATGACCTCGTCGGCTTCATCTTTGACCTGGCGTTGCACGTCAACGGTGGTTTCGACCATTTCAATCAGACGGTTAGCTGCCACGTTGCTGCGGAGTTCTTGGAAAAAACGCAGCAGGCCGCTGACGGTGACCATCACCAACACGATGATGACAGCCGGGAAATCCCCAGTGAACAACGCGATGATCGAAAGTATGAACAGCACGATGGTGAAGGGGTTTACGAATGCCAAGAACAAACGCTTCAGCACCGAGTCTGTCTTTTGCGGAGTGATCTTGTTCTCGCCGTACTCGTCGCGGGAATCTTCGACGGCTTCATCGTCGAAACCCTCAAAGGTGTTGTCGTATTGAATTAGCACAACTTCTGGCGTCTTGCCAGAAACATTTACGAGCCGCTTATTGCCGCGCGGTGACGGTGTGGCAGAAGACTGCTGCTTTGGGCTGCGGCTTGGAACTTTGACGCGCATATTGATACTCCTTGGCGGTTGAAGTGTTGGAAGCCGCCCAGGGAACCCCAGGCGATATTACTTGGAGTTGGTACTTGGAGGTTGGCTGCGCATCGTGCCCACCTCCTTACTTCCGAGCCTGTTAAGGCTGACTAGAGCATTATAGTAACCCATGTCACTAACCAGCAACGCCGATTTGGACACCAAGAGTTGGTATTTGAACCCGCGAGGTGTTCGGTTAAACCAAGTACGTATTCCGTCGCAGCGTGCGGATGACAAATAGGTGAGTCTTTTGCGTTACCCTAGCCCAATTCATCGAGCTCAAAGAGGCGCTCGGCATAGTCCGCGACGAAGAAACGCTTGCCTTTTTGCGTAACGGAAAAACCTTCTGCTTCTAGGTGAGCCTGGTGCTCTGCAAGCCCACCTGGGTATTTTTCGTTGAGTTCACCGTTTGCCTTTAGGGTTCGCCACCACCCGATTTTTTCGTCGGGGCGTTCCTCGCTGGCATGGGCGCAGATGTTGATGAAAATTCCAGCAGTGAGTGGACAGGTCGCATTAGCCCCAGCTTGCTGAGCAAGATATGCCCGGATTCGATCACTCGTGGTGACCTTGCCAAGCGGAATGCTCGACATAACTTCGTGGTACTGCATAGGTGCGGCAACCAGCAGCTTTGACCCGCCAAACCGCGCAGCCGCATCGGGCTTGTCGGATAGATCCTCTATCTTCGGCAGATCACCAGGGCTGTTCAGTTTTTCGTTGTACGTCTTTTTAGCCATCAGGTTCCCACCTTTCCTGCTTGGCAGCTTTCGAGTCTTAGCTCTTTTTGGTAAGTCTATTAAAAGACAATGATAAATGGTGGAAATCGGCGGACATGGAATACGTTCGTGTTTCACGAGTGGATGTCCTGGATCCCGCGACTGGCGCGCGGGAGGACAAGAAAAGGGGACTGCCCTTCGTTGCGGTAAGCCCATAGCACAAGCGCACCTCTAATTTGTCATCCTGCACTTTAGTTGCAGGATCCATGCCCCGAATGCTGCGACGCTGCGACGGAGCCTGCGCTGTGCGCCAGGCAGGCAAAACCTGTTACAATGATCGCTGCGTTATTTTCCGGCAGCGGAAAGTGACGACTACGCATGTGGCTTTCCGAGATTTCGGGCGGTTCTGGTGGTCCTTCGGGGAGGAGCGCGCAGTCACATCAGGAGAGTCGAAACCCTCGGCTCTGAACAACCCGATGCGGGCATGAGTGCCTGCGCAGAAAGGAACGGTTATGGCCGTCATCACAACGCGTCAAATGCTGGATGCAGGTGTTCATTTCGGGCATCAAACCCGGCGTTGGAACCCGAAAATGAAGCGGTTCATTTTCACCGAACGCAATGGCATCTACATCATTGATCTGCAACAGTCTTTGTCACACATCGACAATGCCTATTCGTTTGTGAAGGATTTGGTCGCCAGAGGTGGACAGATTCTGTTTGTGGGCACCAAGAAGCAGGCTCAGGAGTCAATCGCAGAGCAGGCCACCCGAGTCGGGATGCCGTACGTGAACCAGCGTTGGCTCGGTGGGATGCTCACAAACTTTGCAACCATCTCCAAGCGAATCACGAAGATGAAGGAACTTGAAGGTATCAACTTCGACGATGTGGCAGCTTCTGGAATGACTAAAAAGGAGCTACTGCAACAGCAGCGCAAGAAGGAAAAGTTGGCCAAGACGCTTTCCGGAATTCGTGACATGGGTAGATTGCCGCAGGCGATTTGGGTCATTGACACCAAGAAAGAGAAGTTGGCTATCGACGAAGCTCGCAAGTTGAATATTCCGATTGTGGGAATCCTCGACACCAACTGCGACCCCGACGATGTCGACTATGCGATTCCGGGCAATGACGATGCCATTCGCTCTGTGGGTCTGCTAACTAGGGTCATTGCAGACGCGGTTGCCGACGGGTTGTTGGCTCGCTCTAGTCAAGCAACAGCAACCGGAGAAGAAGCCGAGCCGTTGCCGGATTGGGAACGCGAGTTGCTCACCGGTAGCGAAACCGAAGCAGTCATCGAAACTGCGCCAGTAGCTGAAGCAGTAGTGGAAGCCGAAGTGGCACCTGCCGCCGTTGTAGAAGCAGAGGAAACGACTGAAACTGTACCGACAGAAGTAGCAGCAGCGGAAACGACCAAAGCCGCATCGACAGTAGTAGCAGAAGTAGCCGTCGAAGCTGAAACAGTTGTGGATGCAAAAGCTGACGTTGCCGAAGCGGCCGCCGCGGTTGTTGCAGAAACAGCAGCCGAAGCGCCAGCCGTTGCAGCCGAAACTGTTGTTGCGACAGCGGTTGACGTTGCAGAAGATCAGGCTGCGGCCGTAACCGATGTTGTAGCTGAAATATCAGCCGTTGAAGCCGAGACAGTGGTTGACGCGGTAGCTGAAGTGGTCGAAGAAGTGGCAGAAACAGCCGAAGCCGATAGTAAGGAGAAATAACAATGGCAATAACAGCAGCAGATGTGAAGAAACTGCGTGACCTCACCGGTTCGGGAATGATGGACGCCAAAAACGCCCTAACCGAAGCCGACGGCGATGTCGAAGCTGCCATTGAAATCCTGCGCGTCAGCGGGCAGGCAAAGATGGCCAAGCGCTCCGACCGTGAAGCCTCCAACGGACTTGTTGCCAGTTGTGGTAGCACCGTGATCCAACTGGGTGCCGAAACTGATTTTGTAGCCAAAAATGCCGAGTTCACCGAACTGGCTAACCAGATCGCCCAAGCTGTTGACGCAGCGGCTCCTGCTGATCTCGACGGTGCTAATGCCGTGCTATTGGCGGGCGGAAAGAGTGTGAGTGAGGCTATCAACGAGTTGAGCGTCAAGATTGGCGAAAAGCTGGAGTTGGCTAATGCCGCTACGTTCTCCGGAACCACAACGGTTTACCTGCATAGGCGTTCCCAAGATTTACCGCCGCAAGTCGGCGTGATGCTGGAATATGAAGGTGGAGACGAAGCGTGTGCACGCGGAATTGCGATGCAGATCGCGGCAATGTCTCCGCAGTGGGTAACGATTGCAGACGTTCCAGCCGACGTTATTGAGAAAGAACGTCACGTCGCTGAGCTGACTGCGAAAGAAGAAGGCAAGCCCGAAAAAATCATTCCGATGATTATTGAGGGTCGACTCAACGGTTTCTATAAAGAAGAATGCCTGGTGGAGCAACCCTCGGTTACCGACGACAAACTGACAGTAGGTCAGCTTCTGAAGCAGAACAACATGAACGTGTTGCGTTTCATCCGTTTTTCTGCCGGAGCTTGAGAACAACCGCAGTTTTACTCACCCGACTCCTGTAGGCTCTAAATCAGGTGAAAATGACTCATCGAGTGAGTTTGCAGGAGGCGTTGTGGCGAGTCGGTACAAGCGGGTTTTACTAAAGCTGTCTGGAGAGGCTTTTGGTGGCGGAAACGTTGGAGTCGATCCTGACGTCGTTGATTCCATCGCTAGGCAAGTCGCCGATGTAGTGCACAGCGGCACGCAAGTCGCCATAGTAACCGGCGGCGGTAACTTTTTCCGTGGGGCTGAATTACAGACTCGCGGGATGGATAGGGCTCGCGCAGACTACATGGGCATGTTGGGCACGGTAATGAACTGTCTAGCGCTGCAAGATTTTTGCGAAAAGGCTGGCGTTCCAACCCGGGTGCAAACCGCGATCACGATGGGGCAGGTGGCCGAGCCATATATCCCGCTACGGGCAATCCGGCATCTGGAGAAAGGCCGCGTAGTTATCTTCGGTGCAGGTTCTGGAATGCCTTTCTTCTCCACCGATACGGTCGCAGCGCAGCGAGCCTTGGAAATCAGCGCGGAAGTGTTGCTGATGGCCAAACAGGGCACTGATGGGGTTTATGACGCTGACCCGCGTAAAAACCCAGACGCAAAAAAGTTTGACTCTTTGACCTATGACGACTACCTTGCTCGTGATTTGAAGATTGCCGACGCGACCGCAGTGAGCATGGCGCGTGACTATGCGCTTCCGATGATCTTCTTTGACCTTGGAGTTGAAGGTAATATAGCCAAATGCATTTCCGGTGCCAAGATTGGCACCATCCTTTATTCATAATAGATTTAGCAGATTCTCAGTTAGGGGAAGTCCATGATTGCAGATATCGTCAAAGATGCCGAACATAAGATGGATGGCACCATAGAACATGCACACGAGGAGTTTGCGGGTATCCGTACCGGTAGAGCGCATCCGTCTATGTTCAACAAACTCACCGCAGACTACTACGGCACGCCAACACCGTTGCAGCAGTTGGCTACCTTCCAAGTCCCAGAAGCGCGGACGGTGTTGATCAGCCCCTTTGATCGGGGTGCGATGGCTGCCATTGAGAAAGTGATTCGTGATTCCGATCTTGGGGTTAATCCAGCCAACGACGGGGCAGTGATCCGGCTCAACATGCCGCAACTAACCGAAGAACGCCGCAAGGAATACATCAAGGTAGCGCGCAACAAGGCCGAGGAGAGCCGTGTAGCTATCCGAAACGTACGCCGTCATTCCAATGATGCGGTTGGCAAGCTGCTCAAAAACAAAGAAATAGGTGAGGACGACGCCCGCAGCGCCGAGAAGCAACTTGATGCGCTCACCAAGAAGCACATTGACCTAATAGACGAGTTGTTGAAAGCCAAAGAGGCTGAATTACTCGAAGTGTAAGTTGGATTCATGACCCCAGGCGAGCAGAACTCCGAAACTGGCAAAGCTGACCCCCCGAAATCGCATGGGGGAAAGAACCTACCGGCTGCGCTGGTCGTCGGTTTTTCCATGTTCTTCTTGGTGGTCGCTGGATTGATCTTTTGGCCTTTCGGGGTGGCGATTCTGATGGCCGCGTTCGCCCCGCTCGGTTGTTTTGAACTCTATAAAGCCATGGCGACGCAAGGCGCAAGAGCTGCCATCATCCCGATCATGGCACTGGCTCCGTTCACGGTCATTAGTGGTTATTTGGTTGCCTTCGATGCGACCTTGGGGTATTTACCGTGGGTTTTCATCGCTGTAACCGTGTTTGTCGCCTTGTTGTGGCGAATGCCCAAAGGTGCGTCAGGATATGTGCGGGATGTGACAGCGAGCGCTTTCATCATTTTGTATGTGACAGGGTTGGCTTCATTTATCGGGCCAGTGCTGGCAATGACTGATGGCGCTGCGAAGTTAGCGGTGATCTTTATGTGTGTGGTCGCCTCGGACACTGGGGGATACGCCCTGGGAGCGAGTATTGGCAAACACAAGATGGCTCCGGCGATTTCTCCCAAGAAAACTTGGGAGGGTTTGATTGGGTCGGTTTTGCTGGCATGTATCGTCGGCGGAATCTCGTTTGTTTTCCTGCTGGGTCAACCCTGGTGGGTCGGAGTGTTGTTGGCTATTTTGCTCACCGCATTTGGCACGTTGGGGGATTTGGTTGAGTCGCTGATCAAGCGTGACATCGGTATCAAAGACATGTCTTCTATCCTGCCTGGGCACGGGGGAATCATGGACAGACTCGACTCAATCTTGGTCGGCATCCCCGCAGGCTGGGGCTTCTTCATGCTCTTTGGTCTGTAAAACCCTGCGGTTAGTGGCAACCTGCTTATGCAGTTTCGGCAGCGGAGATGTTTGTGTCGCCAAGGTTTCGGGAGTCTAGCCAGCCGTGAGGGAGGGTGACCTTTGCTTTGGGGGAGCCTTGCCTGCCGCGAGGAATGCCAAGCTCATTGATCGGAAACACTACGTCGTCTGGGATTTGTGCCAGCAGTGTTTCTAACTCGTGCAGGCTGGAGACCATTGCAAGGGCGTGCCGCAGGTCTCCACCGACCGGAAAACCTTTGAAATACCAGCCCATGTGTTTGCGTAGATCGGTGAGTCCATGCCGTTCGCCAAAAAGCTCCGCCAGTAGCTCGCCATGACGGTGAACCAACTGTTTGACCTGACCCAAGTCCGGTAAATAGAGTTGCGCCTCGTCTGCAAATGCGTTTGCTAGATCACGAAAAAGCCACGGCCGTCCCAGAGCGCCCCTACCGATCTCTACGCCTGCACATTTGGTCTGCTCGATCATACGCAGCGCGTCGGCAGCTTCCCAGAGGTCGCCGTTGCCAATCACCGGTATATCCAGGTCATTTACTAGTGTTGCGATGGCAGTCCAGTCGGCAAAACCCGAATAGGCTTGCAGCACCGTGCGGGCGTGCAGCACCACCGCAGTCACTCCGGCGTCTTGGGCTATTTTTCCCGACTCGCGGTATGTGAGATGGTCGTCGTCAATCCCTAGGCGGGTCTTCATGGTCACCGGAACCTCAAATGGCGAAGCTGCCGCAACGACAGCCGAAAGTATCGCCTTCAGACGGTCACGCTTCCACGGCAGTACGCCGCCGCCACCGCGTCTGGTCACTTTCGGTACCGGACAGCCGAAGTTCAGATCAACGTGTTGCACGCCCAACTCGCCACACACTATCCGAGTCGCTTCACCCAAGATATGTGGATCGACTCCATACAGTTGTACCGAACGAATCTCAGCTGGCGCGAAACTCATGAACTCAAAAGTTTTCGGGATGCGCTCGGTGATGCCACGTGAGGTCACCATCTCGCACACCGTCAGCGGGGCGCCAAATTCGCGACACAGTTGTCGAAAAGCCCGATTCGTCACCCCTGCCATCGGCGCGAGAATAACCGGCGGCTCAATCTGAAGATTTCCAAGTCTCATTTCGAGCAGTACTCTAGTCTGGAATCTGGACTCGCCGTTCGTTA
>WRJP01000074.1 GCA_009778535.1 Propionibacteriaceae bacterium
AAAACGAGAAGGGTCAATTTATTTCGGTCAGAACTGACATTCAGCACCATGGCTGCATGTAAATCTTTCTGCGAATCGCTGGCCAAGAGCAGATAGTTTATTTGGCTGCTCCCGGTAGCTGCCGCTGGTTCAGGACGACCTGGATACGAATCTATCGATTCAAATCGATTTACCTGCGCCATCGCAACATTGAGACGCTCTACAAAACCTGTCGCAATCATCAAGGCTGCAAACCCGAGCAAAAAGAACCCAACCAAGAAAAAGAGCACGACCAAATCTGCGCCGTGACGCAGTTTCGGCTTAATAATTACGTTGCTGTGCTCTTCCACTTCTACAATCCTAGAACCTACATCCAAACTTCCAAACTATGAGGTGAGTATCCTTAAAGGGATGACTGTCAACGAGATACTGTTCCCGCCCGGAGCTACCAGGTACGACTGGATGCTCGATGGTGCGCTCACGTTGGGAATCGGCCTGCTGACCATACCGTTCTATCTAGTGAATTATTTCTATATGTCCTCCGAACTCGAGATAGTAGCGTCCATTGCGATGCTGCTGCCCATCTTGTTACGCAGGCATTCACCGCTGCTGGCCTTAGCTGGAATAGCGATAGCTGGAATTGGACAGTTCATCGTCTCCACAAACATGTCACTTTCGTTGGTGGCGGTTCCCATCATCTGCTATTCGACCGCACGTTGGATTAGCGGGAAAATCGCCAGGTTTGCCGTATTAGTAGGACTGGTCGGCTCGGTGGTCGGGCCGTGGCGCTGGGTAATTAAAGACGCTGCTTTTATCTCAGTGCAGCAATGGATTTGGCTGATCATGGGCATAATGATCTGCTTTGGTCTGGTCATAACTCCATATGCAATAGGACGCAGAATTCGAGAGTCCAACGAAGCGTTAATACAAAGTATGCGAAGCGCCGATCAACTTATGGAAGCAGAAATCGCCCGCCGCGAACATGAGACTCGAATGACTGAAGGAAGGGTACGAACTCAAATCGCCCGCGAGTTACACGACATCGTCGCCCACTCGCTATCAGTAATGATCGTGCAAGCTGAAGGCGGGAAAGCTATGGCCGAAAAGCACCCGGAGGCAGCCATAGCAGCCCTCGACACTATCGCGGATACCGGACGTGAAGCTGCTACCGAAATGCGAAAAATTCTGGGTCTGCTGCGTGCCGATCCGGAAAATCAACAAATCGCTGACTACGCACCAGCTCCGGCACTGAACCAAATTCAAGAGCTGGTCTCTCGCACCAGTGATCGGGCAGTGCTGACCGAAATAGGCATGCAGCCTAAGGTTTCACCGGCATTGCAGTTGACCATCTACCGCCTAGTACAAGAGGGACTAACAAACTTTCTCAAACATGCTGGCGCTACCGCCAAAGCCGAAGTGCGGATTGAATACGGTAATGACCAGATTAGCGTTGAGATCAGCGATAATGGTTTAGGAAAGAAAGCCAAGCGAACCAGTCCAGGACACGGACTGCGCGGTATGCGCGAACGAGTGACTGCAATGGGAGGGAAAATGAGTGCGCACCCAGACTCAGACGGATTTCGGGTTAACGCGGTCATTCCTTTCCAGCTAAACAACGAATCGGAGTTACATCATGGTTGACCCCATCAAAGTTTTTCTAGCCGACGACCAAGAGTTAGTGCGGAGCGGATTTCGCATGCTCATTGACGCTCAGGACGATCTAAAAGTCGTAGGTGAAGCTGCCGACGGTGAGCAAGCCGTAAAAGCCGTACTTGCCAGTGCGGTTGATGTGATCTTGATGGACATTCGCATGCCCGTAATGGACGGCGTGGAAGCCACACGCAGAATTGTGAAATCGGGAGTTTCTACGCGGGTTCTAGTACTGACAACCTTCGACTTAGACGAATATGTGTTCGCCGCCCTGAAAGCAGGTGCCAGCGGTTTCATGCTAAAGGACGCCAGACCGCATGAACTACTTGATGCGATTCGCTCAGTAGCAGTTGGCGAAGCGATCATGGCACCATCAGCGACCCGACGGCTGCTTGATCATGTGATACCTAACCTTCCGGTCACACCCACGCAAGTAGACCATCGCATAAACACCTTAACTGAGCGCGAAAAAGAGGTACTGATAGAGATAGCGAAAGGTGCTACCAATGCCGAAATCTCGCAAACCCTCTTTATGGCCGAAGGTACCGTGAAAGCCCACGTCGGGAAGCTGCTCTCAAAGCTGGAACAGCGCGACCGAGTTGGGCTGGTGCTCTTTGCTTACGAGACTGGTTTGGCTCACCTGTGAAACCGAATTACATCAATGTAATTATCCCCAATTGTGGAAAAACTGTGGAGGGATTCAGGCGTATCAGTCAGGGCGTCGCTTTGCTGTTTGCAGTGGGTTTGGTTAGCGCTGCGTGTACGAGTGCGCCTGCCGCAACTGAAAGTCCAACCTTCGTCTCAACTCCTTCGCCAACGCCAACACCTTGGTTGACATTAAACGTGGGTGATTGCACTGCTGAAATCGACTTTTCGGTAAAACCCAAAGCTGAATCGATTACTACCGTTGATTGCGATTCAACTCACTACTTTGAGGTTTACGGCCAGATTGCGGTAGACCGCAGCGTCTACCCGGGAGAATCGCAACTCGCCAGCATCGCTGCCGAAAAATGCTCAGCCGAGTTCGTCAACTATGTAGGCGTAGCAGCCAACTATTCGCGTTATTCGTCAGTGTATCTAGCTCCAGATGCCGCAGGTTGGTCGAATAAAGCAAACCGAGAAATCTGGTGCCTGCTGGGTTCCGCAAACCGCGAACTCATAGGTTCAGCAAAGGGTGACTTCACCATCTTTCCGCACAAAGGCCAGTGCACCGGCCCGCAGAATGTGTCCGCATTGGAGCTAGAAATCATCGATTGCGACCAGGAACACTACTTTGAGGTCTACGCCACAAAGGAGATCAAAACAAAGACTGCCCCAAGCTCCAACGAACGAAAACGCCTAGTCGACGAAGTTTGCAAGGCTGAATTCGCCAAATTCGTTGGAACTACGCCCGCCAGATCGAAGTACCAGTACACCTGGTTTCTAGTTGATGAAGAAAACTGGACGAAGATTGCCGACCACCGGCTGGTCTGTAGTGTAGGCAGCAATAAAGGTGGAATAAAAGGCACACTCAAAGGCAAGGAGAAATAAATGGGTGATGAAGTTCCGCAATTTTCGATAGAGGATCTTGAACGACCGTTGTTTATTCTCATTGTCATCGTGGCAGCATTCGTGGCCAGATGGCTTGTTTCGCACATCATTAAGTTCGGCGTGCGGCGAACCGTAAAGCAATCCCAAGACATGAGGAAATCGTCTGGGCGCGGTTCGCGTTTGATGGCTGTCGCCACTGGAGTCAATTCCGAACGCTACGAAAAACGAGTTTCTACCATTGGCACCCTGCTGCACAGCATTGCCACTTTTGCAATCGTGACGATTGCTTTAATAGCGATCCTGGCTATCTATGATGTCCCGATTGGACCGCTGTTGGCCTCTGCCGGACTGGGTGGTGTGGCACTCGGCTTTGGTGCACAGGCACTGATTAAAGATTTTCTTGCCGGAATTTCGATGATCATTGAGGATCAGTACGGTGTAGGCGATCTGATCGACACCGGCCAAGTGACCGGCACTGTAGAGGATGTCCGGCTACGAGTCACCCAACTGCGTGATATTTCTGGGCAGATTTGGTATGTCCGAAATGGTGAAATTTTGCGGGTTGGCAACCACTCTCAGGGCTGGTCGACGGCGATAGTCGATCTTCCGATAAAGCCTGAAGAAGATGTTTCAAAATCTTTGGCTGCCTTGGAGAGCGTCGCAGACTTGGTCTATGCCGATCCGAAGTTCGCCGATTTGCTGCTAGACAGACCCGTCGTTGTTGGGGTAAACGAGTTAACGCCTACCGCAATGACGCTGCGAATAACGGCAAAGACCGAATCCAACAAGCATTGGAACGTCCAGCGTGAACTTCTTGCCCGCAGCCAAGAAGCATTTGTAGACGCTGGAATCCACATGGCACAGATCGCCCACTCGGTCGTCACTTGACCTGCTCCGGCTGCTTGAGTCCTCTCTCCCGCTCGATGCAGCCACTCAGGAAGTGTGCAGCCGGTGAATCATGCCGTCCAAGATGTCGGTCTCGCTTACAGTAAGCGGCAGTTGAATGCGTTTCCCAATCTCGCAGCAGATCAACGCACCGGCGCAAATCACATCGGCACGTCCAGGTTGCATCGTCGGGAATGCTGCAACTTGCGCAACCTCTAACTCCAATAGCTGCGCAGTGAGGCGATTTAAGACGGACAACTCAAGCTGTGAACCATGTACCAGTGTCGAATCGTAGGTGGGGAGTTCCTGCGCTAGCGCAGAGAGGCTGGTAGGAGTGCCGCCAACCCCTATCCAAGTCGCGGCTTGATCGAATGCAATCCCCGAATCGTCAAGCAGTTCGTTAATGAAAGCTTGAGCAGCCAAAATCTGTGTCGGCGTTGGTGGATCAGCGGCAAAGAACCGCTCTCGGATACGAACTGACCCCATATTCAGCGAAACCCTGGTCATGGTCGGATTTGTAGTCGTCGAATCTGCTTGAATCAGTTCAGTTGACCCTCCGCCGATGTCCATTACTATCTTGGGTGGGATAGTGTCAGGCAAGCCGATCTCTGCGCCCAAGAATGAGAGTTCCGCCTCTTGTGTTCCACTCAATATCTGGGCTGGCACCCCAAAAGCCGAAAGTGCGAGGTCGAAGAAATCCTCCGCATTCTTAGCATCCCTAGCCGCTGCGGTGGCCACCACCTGCGTCTTTGCGCCCCCATAAGATTCGATTTCGGCCGCAAAGTCAGCAAATGCCGCGCTGGTGCGTTCCAGCGCAAGCGGCGAAAGCTCTCCAGTGGCATCAACCCCTTGTCCCAATCGTGTGATAAACATTCGGCGGTTCAACTCGACGAGTTTGCCTGCTACGGACTCCACCAACAACATTCGCACCGAATTGGTTCCACAATCGACCCCAGCATATAGATCACGCATAGGTCTATTCTTTACGTCTTCTGGAGCTCTTCGCAACGCTGCACCGGCTGGTGCCAGGTGAAGGGAAAACCGAGCGGTTATCTTGCAGGCGGCGACGGTTTAGGATTAAGACATGGAAGTCCAATCATTTGCAGAACCGTTCTATTCCGATTCCGGAAGTATAGGTGTGCTTTTCTGTCATGGGTTCACTGGCTCTCCCTGGTCGTTGCTGGAATGGGCACAGGTGACGGCAGCGGCGGGCTATCGCGTCAGCTTGCCGCGGCTTCCTGGTCACGGCACGAACTGGCAGGAGTTGAACACCACCAGTTGGCAAGACTGGTATGCGTGCGTAGAGCGTGAATTTTTGGAGTTGAAGCAGAACTGCGACCAGGTCTTTGTTGCGGGACTCTCACTCGGAGGGGCGCTGGCACTGCGGTTGGCGGAGCAGTATTACGCAGACATTTCCGGATTGATATTGGTAAATCCGGCGATCAGCGCAAAAACGACAGCGTTTTTCGCGCCGCTGCTCGCGCCGTTTATCCCTACCGTGAAAGCTATCGGTTCAGACATCGCCAAACCTGGTATAGACGAGAAAAGCTACCCGCGTACGCCGCTTAAAGCAGTAGCTTCTATGCAGAAGTTTTGGTTTTACTTGCGTCCCTGCCTTGATCTAGTGGTAAGTCCGGTGCTGATGTTTCGTTCTGCTATTGATCATGTCGTGCCAGCAGCAAGTGCTCGAACAATCTTGACCCACATTTCAAGTTCAGAGATCACCGAAGTCGTGCTAAAACGTTCGTACCATGTGGCGACTATGGATTATGACAAAGAGCTAATTTTTGAAAATACGCTTGAATTCTTAGCAAGCCATACCGAATCTGGTAGCTCTGGTGCCAGTCGGGAAGAACCGCAAGCGAACCCTAGCTAGCGGAAAGTTTTTTCAACGCGGCCGCGTACCACTTGTAAAGATCACCGTAGGTTTTCTGGTCTACGGATAGTTTCTCTCTGGCGATTTTGCTTATCAAATTGAGTGCTTCGGCCTCTCCGAGTTCTTTGACGGCCGCAGCCACCACTGCTTCAGATAGGGCGTATGCCGCTATTACTTGCTCTTTTTCTCCGGCGAAAGAAGCGGCTGTCGGCAAGGTCTCGGGAATACCGTTGAGGCTCAGATAATTCTCCACTATCGCTTTGTTCGAGGCTGCTGTTTGTTTGTAAGTTTTCGCCGTCACCCACTCTGCCAGGCCTTCTGATGCCCACAGTTCACCGCCGTCGTGGCAGGGAGAGCCTGTTGCGAAATGCACCGCCTCATGTAACATCAAGGCTTCGCCCTCGGGCTGCGGTAGGTCTAAAGCGGCTGGGTTTATCACAATTCGGACTGCACCGTTTTCGCATTCAGTCGCTGCCGAAGAAATTGACGGATCCATCCCGACGAGTCGCTGATATTCGCGGGTTTCGCGTGGCAATTCGACGACGAGGCGCTGATTCCAACCTGCGATCAAGCCACTAGAATCGAATTTCTTGACGGTCAAGATTGCGGCGATCATGTGCTTCAGCCAGACATTTGCCACTGCTTCGCTCACGCGTTCTGACGCGATCATGGTTCCAGCACTGGTGTTGTTCACACTGATCATTCCGTAAACCCAAATCGGAGGATTTTCCGAATCGAGGAGATCCATTATTAGGGTGCGTCCTTCGACTTTCACCAACTGGGGGGTGATTATGTGGGTCGAGGGTAAACCTGAACCCGCAACTGACCAGGTTACTTTGAAAGCCTTTGAGTCTGGCATGACTTCAAATCGCACACCATCCAGCTGCGATAGGTTGCTGAACCACTGCTGGGAAAGCCGGTGGCCAATAGTCGATGTTGCGAAGTTCTCCTCAAAACCGATGCGATCATTTGCTCGTAATGACTGGGTTAACGCGGCTGCTAGTGCATAAGGTTCCGGCTCTAGGTCAGGTTCGGGAGGCGAAGCACATCCATTCAGAACGAATACTGCAATGGTGACTCCCACCAAGAATCGCAGCGCTTTGGGCGCCATAGGCATGCCTCAGCCAACTACTCGACGGGCTCCGGCGTATGGAGCGGGATAGCTATTGAGGGACTGAACCACGATACCGGAACGGGTGTTGCGCGCATGTACGATCTTTCCGCCGCCAATATAGAGACCAACGTGGTGGATTGGGCGATACCAAAAGATCAGATCGCCAGGTTTAAGTTCGCTGCGTGATACGGGGCGGCCGATTCGAGATTGAGCTTGGGAGGAATGCGGCAAACTAATACCAACACTGCGATATGCGGAAAGGGTCAATCCGGAACAGTCGAATCCGTTCGGCCCTGCACCTCCCCATGAGTAACGTCCACCTTTGACTTTGGAGAGGGCGTAGTTGATCGCTCCCTGCACTTTTGAGTTGACGTTTCCATCGGAGACTTTCGTCGGAGTAGGAGCAGTAGGAGCAGTAGGGGTAGTAGGGGTAGGAGTTGATTTCGAGCTGCCGCCATCTTCAGCGTTCATTAGCTCGCGTAGCTTGAGTCTATCGACGAGGCCTTTTGCTTCAGTTATCCGCTGGTTGATATCCGTTTCTAGCTTGGCCAGTCGTTTCTTCTCAGCTGCTAGCGCCTCAACCTCGGCATCCAACGTTCGTCGCATGCCAGCCAGAGCTGCCTGCTGTAACTGCTGTTCTTGGAGCGTGTTGTTCAAGTTTTCGCCGATTTTGTTAGCTGTAGAGATTTGACCTAGCAGTGACTCAGGATCGGCATCAGAGAACAGTCGTAAACTCGGGTCAATGTTGCGGTTCTGGAATTGCACTAAAACGATCAAGCGGGCATCTGCGTCAAGTTGTTCAACTATTGTCGCCTGCTCAGCTATGTCTTTCTCTAGCTGCGAAACCCGTCGTTTTCCATCATCGAGCTTGATTTTCGCTTCAGCGTATTGTTCAGTGATTTCGCTAGCTTCCGTTTCGAGTTGCCTGACTCGTTGTTTCGCCCTCTCAAGCTCTGCTCGATCTGCATTCGCGGTTGGGGCAGACAGGAACGAAGAAACCAGAACAAACGTCGCTAGTAAAGCAAACAACGCTCGTCCAAGCATCTTTTGCCGCATTGAAACCACTCCAAATCAAACAAGTCTGAAACTAACCTGAGAAAATCCTAAACGAAATCACTCCCAGAAGCAACATTGCAGCGCTTTCGACATGTCTTGGGCTCAGCTGACGCACAGGTGCGGCACCTTCCGGTCGAGTACAGCTTGGAGAGCTGATGTTATTTGTCTGTGGCGCTGCCTATGCTGGGGAACGCTCGTATGTCAGGGTGCGGCACCGGTGCCCGGTAGTGCTGAAAGAAGGGGCTATGGCTTTTGCACAGGTTGGGAAGTCCCGGCTTGGGTCTGCTTCAACTATGTACCAGCCCAGCTTTGACGACCTCTCAGAGCCACTATTCGAGGTCACATTCTGCGTCGTCGATCTGGAGACGACTGGAGCTGGTGCTGATGCAGCCATTACTGAAATCGGGGCAGTGAAAATTCGCGGGGGAGAAATGCTCGGAGAGTTTCAAACTCTTGTGAATCCGGGCAACCACATCCCAGCATCGATAACTTTACTCACCGGAATAAACGACCAGATGGTGTCGAATGCCCCGTTGATCACGGAGGTGCTACCCGCTTTTCTTGCATTCAGTCAAGGTTGTGTCTTCGTAGCTCACAATGCCAGCTTTGACATCGGTTTCTTGAAACGTTCCTGCCGCGAACACGGCTATCCCTGGGAGCGTCCAACTGTGGTGGACACCGTAGCCTTAGCGCGCGGCGTAGGGCTGCGTGATGAAATTCCAAACCTGCGCCTGGCGACACTGGCAAATCACTTCAAGGTCGCAGTTACACCCAATCACCGGGCGCTTGCCGATGCGCGGGCGACGGCAGAAGTATTCGACCGACTCATAGAACGAGTTGGGAGTTT
>WRJP01000075.1 GCA_009778535.1 Propionibacteriaceae bacterium
GGATGCCGGTGGATCAATACATCGGCGGGGTGGAGCACGCCATTTTGCATCTGCTGTATTCAAGGTTCTTCACCAAGGTGCTCTACGACATGGGATACGTCGGGTTCACCGAACCATTCGTGCGGCTGCTGAATCAGGGTCAAGTCATTAACCAGGGCAAAGCGATGAGTAAATCGTTGGGCAATGGTGTCGATTTGGGCGAGCAGATCGACAAATACGGCGTGGATGCCATCCGAACAACTGTAGTTTTTGCCGGTCCTCCTGAAGACGATATCGACTGGGCTGACGTCTCCCCCGCATCATCGCTGCGTTTTTTGCAGCGGGCATATCGGCTGGCACGCGATGTGGCCAGTCCAGTAGGAACCGATTTCGCCGCTGGCGATCTTGAACTGCGTCGCGTCGTTCACCGCGCAATCGCCGCTATGACTGAATCATTGGAAGCGCACCGTTTCAACGTGACGGTGGCTCGCATCATGGAATTGGTGAACGCAGCCCGAAAAGCCATCGACTCTGGCCAAGGTGCCGCCGATCCGGCTGTGCGGGAAGCCGCTGAAGCCGTCACTATCGCGCTGTCGCTGGTGGCACCTTATATCAGTGAGGAAATGTGGGAACTCCTGGGGCATTCGCCATCGGTAGCTAACGCGAAATGGCCTATAGCTGACCCGGAACTGCTAGTACAGGAGTCCGTTACTTGCGTGGTGCAAGTCCAAGGAAAGGTTCGCGCCAAATTAGACGTTCCACCACAGATAGACGAGGACGCCCTGACCGCGCTGGCGCTGGCTGATGAGGGCGTGCAGCGAGCCTTGGATGGAAGGAACATCGCCAAAGTCGTCGTCAGAGCCCCGAAACTGGTATCAATCGTCCCCGAGTGAGCGACTGGCCGAGTCTCGCCGATTGAGTGCAAGTCGCAGACTTGTGTACGCCGCCGGGAGCACTCTCCTATGTGACAAATCCAGACCGGCTCCGTGTCACCATGAAGTCGGGCTCAAGCCATGACAGTCAAAATAGGTCAGACCCTTAAGGTCGTACGGTTGAGAATCACTTAAACTCGACTGTGTTGCCGTCGCGCATGTCGATCAGCTTGGCCGGACTCATCGCTGCTAACCGTTCAAAAACGAGATCCCAGCCGCGTTCGTTCAATAGACCTTCGTGGATTAAGAAACCGAAATCTGCGTATACGGCTCGCGTAAAATCAATGGTCTTTTTCATGGCTGCCCAGGGCGCATACGCTGGGATAGCCAGCACGTCTACACCTTGCGGGATTGATTTCAGCGAATCGCCAGGATGGAAGAAACGCGGTTCGCCCTCGGCGCTGACCACAAATCCGACATTTCCAATACGTGGAATGTCACGATGAATCACCGCATGTAATCCGCCTACTGCGTCAACATGAACCCCGCTAAACTCGACACTAGTTTCGGCATCGAAAACAATAGCGCCTGGAAGATCGTAGGCTTGATCAACTTGTGGCTCGACATAAAGTTTGGCAGCAGGGTTCGCCTCCAGCAGTGCAGGCAACCACTTCATGTCGATGTGGTCGGGATGCAAATGCGTTACGAAGATCGCGTCCAAGTCTTTCAGTCCATGCCAAGCATCAGACATGTTTCCCGGATCGACAAGAATGCGCAGGTCTGCAACTTCCAGCAATACCGCAGCATGTCCCAGATGAGTCAGCTTCATTCCCTGCTCCAAACTTCAAGTTTTTCAATAACATAATCCAATGCCATGCCATACCCATATGCCCCGAAGCCAGTCAACACTGCGACTGCCAAATCCGATAGGAATGAATGCCGTCTGAAATCTTCGCGGGCGTACACATTTGAAATATGTACTTCGACAAAGGGGATTTTCACACTGGCGAAAGCGTCACGCAAAACCACAGACGTATGGGTTAATGCCCCAGGGTTGATGATTATGAAACGTACTCGATCAGCTTTTGCTTGGTAAAGTCGGTCAACGATCTCACCCTCATGGTTGCTCTGAAAAGGTGCTACGGCAATCCCAGCCGCAGCACCTTGAGCTACCAATCCAGCCTCAATGTCCGCCAGAGTTGCCGACCCGTAAATCTCTGGTTCGCGCTGCCCTAACGCATTCAGATTTGGGCCGTTGATTACGAGAACGTCCATAGCCCTTAGTGTAGTGAGAATTGCAGCGCCACGTCGATTGAGTAGGAACCTCTGGTTCCGTATAGACACAGAGTGACAGCAGGGGTCGGTGTGGTCGCCCTCCGTCGTACTGCGTCGCCTGTCGCAGGATCGATACTCCGATCAAAGATCGGCGGCAATCAGCAGGGTTGGAGTGCTTCAATCTTCACAAGAATGTTTACATATGCTTCTGTTGGACATTTACTATGAATCAACTCGAAGTTTTGACTTAATCAATTTACGCATTAGTATTTGGGATTGTGTCGCATAACTTGGTCTATGCGCCTACACCCTAATAATTACAAGAAAGTACAGTTCCAAGATGAAAAGACTGCCATTAATACTCATTGCTGGCGTAGCAGCGCTGACTCTCACAGCCTGCGCCCCAACGCTCGAGCCATCACCACCCGCAGCGCCAGCACCGACCGAATCGCAGACTGCGGATCCGATGCCTACCGAAACGCCATCACTTCCTGCTCAACCCGAACCAACTGAAGACCCGACACCCCCCTCAGCGCCAGGTTCGGCGTCAGACTACACTCCGCCAGGAACCACCTTGCAGTTCGGCGCGACTGGAACATTCCCATGGGCACCCATAGGCGGAGACCTTACAGCAGTGCAGATCACCCCACTCGAAGTGGTGACGGGTTCTCAGGCAGACTTCGAAGTGTTTGACGAAAAGACACGGGCACAACTGTCAAACATGACACCATACTATTTGATGATTGAAGCCAAAGCTGACCCTTCACTCGCATATGTGAGTATTAGCTCTTCATACATCAAATTATTTGATCAAGATGGCGACAGGATTAGTCCCATGATCATTTTTGGCGGTGGCTTGGACTCGTGCAAAGAGGAGAATGTCCCCAAAGACGGCTCCACCTTCAAAACCTGCATACCCTTTTACGGGACTTCAGCACAAACGCCAGCCGGTGCCAGGTGGGATGCCGACTATGACGAAGGTAAGTACTCGTCTTTCGGTGGCAATCCGGTTGATTGGAAAATCTGACGGGGAAGCCCCGTCAGACCCGACCCTGCCAGCCAACTAGGTTGCGCTGGACGACGCTGTGGGTCTAATCCAATCTAGGTAGGCGCTGGCTTCTTCGACGCTCAAGTCGCGCAGGACTGTCTTTGTACCGCCTACTCCTGCGGCAGTCACAGCACCGATAGAAGCGACATGCGACAGTCGCTGGAACGGATTTTGCCGAGTCTGCGCCCACTGGATTCTGCGTTTGGCGATTATCATCGAAGAAACAGAGAAATATCCGCTGCGAATGGTAAGCATCCCAGTGTTATAGGCGTAGGCAGCTTGCCGGTACCAGAGCACCGCCGCAACACTGCGACCAATGGTGAACACACCCAGCAGCACCCAGAGCAAGCTGACTATCCACGAGTAGTCCGAATCGGTGAATTCTGCGGGACTTAGGTTGATGCCCGCAGTTACAACAGCAGCTACGGCAGCGAAAAACACTGCGAAAATGCCAACATGACGAATTAGCACTCGGCGCAACGCCACCGGAGGCAGCCGCCGGAACTCCCCTTCGGTGCAGCGACCGTCGAATTCGGGAACCATCTGATGCAAGATGGATTCGACGCTAGATAGTTTGATAAAGGGGTGGATGATCAAACCCTTGGAGAGAGCCGCCTGCGCCCCTTTTTTGTTCTGGTTATTTTGTAGCGTATCGACCGTATGCAGCCGTAACTCCCCATAACCCATAAGTCGTCGGATCGCACCCTGCCTGATTTCGAGAGACTGAATCCGATTGATAGACACTCCCTTGTATTGGCGCGACAGCAGTCCCATTTCTACTTCGATTCGCCCTCCGCGGCGACGCGCCTTGAATCCACCAAACTGAACGGCTGTGCCGAAAATCCCTGATACAAACACGACCAAGGCGAAAAAAATCAACCCACCTGCAATCATCGGAACCACGATGTCGGTAATCACGCCTCCCGCCCCGCGTGGAAAGGCTCGCTCAAGATCGAATAGGCTCGCTATCGACCCCAGCTGGGTCAGTCCAACGATCAGAAATACCGTGAACAAGATATTGTGATCGCCAGCTAATGCCGTGAGGAATATTTCCTTGGCAGACAGGGAGTATTCGCACTCAATCGGAGCAGTCTCGTCATAGTCGTCTGCGAACAAGCCCCGCATACCACCAAGACTGTCCCCAACTTGGCGCACGAGGGGATCAACTCCGCCTGGAATAGCTTGAGCAGGCTGTGCAAACGGTAAAGCCACGCCTGGCACCATGGGTGAAGCCGCTGCTGATTGTTGTACCGCACTCTTTTTACGGGTGAATACCTCAACGCGGAATGCCTCAGCTTGAGAAAGTTTCAATGCCGGAATCACAGCAGCTTTGTTGGCTGCACCGCCCGCCGTCTCGATCTTTAACCGCACGATACCTAACACCCGTTGCGGAATGCCCGCGCTGAAATCGATGGATTGAACGCGCTGGAATGGGATATGCGTTTGCTTTTTAAAGAGGATTCCGGAATAGATGTGAATATCGCTGTCAGTGATTTCCCAACGGAACCGCTTGTAGTAGATGTAGGAGATCGTCATGGTGATAGCCAGCAAGCCAATGAAACTGCCGATCAAGATTACGACTAGCTGAAGGCCATTGCCGCTAATTAGCATCGCTTCCACAACCGCACCAAATACCGTAACGAATCCGAGCAGCATGATAGCGAAAGTCACCCCGATTCCGTTCATCACGACGTAGGAAGGATGCATGTGGTGCGCGCCTGGTTCGATCGGTGTTTTTACCGCTGGCTGTTGCGGTGGCAAATACGGAGTTTGTCCACCGGCAGGAAGCTGTTGCGGCGGCAAATACTGGGGTTGCCAGCCAGGTGGAGGCTGTTGCGGCGGGTACTGCGGGTTCCAACCAGCCACAGGCTGTTGGGATGCTGGTTGCGGTTGCCAGTTTGGGGGCGGTTGTTGTGGAGGCAGATACTGTGGTTGTCCGCTTGGCGAAAGTGGTGGTTGCCGATGGACGTCGGGCGGTGGAGCATCGGCTCCTGGTAGTTGGTTAGCGTGCGGGTCAGACATCTTCTTGCGCAATCCGAGTCAGAACCGCCACATGGTCGCGCAGTGCGTCAGCTTCGGCAACAGCCAAACCTGGGATTGTGTGCTCTCCAGCGGCCGTGGAGACAGTCAGTGATGCCAACCCATTCGCGCGCAGGATCGGCCCTTGTCGAGTCTCAACGTTTTGTACCCTGATCAGCGGGATTATCAAACGCTTGCGCCAGAAGATTCCTTTATGAATGTCGATTTCTGCGTCCAGCACTTCAAATCCCCACTGAATCCAACGGATTTTCGGAACAATGACGACAAAAACGACTAGAGCTGCAACAACGGCAACCAGGAGACTAATCAGTATTACACCTAGAACAGCGGCAAGCGGGTCGCCTTCCAAGGCACCGCCTACTCCGAGCGTGAAAGCAACAATCCCAAAAGGTATGATGAAGAACGCACCCCAAATCACCACATTTATTAAGGCGCTTAGCCGCCAGACTCGTGTTATTCGTTTGTCTAACTTTCGAGAAGGTAATGCTCTCATATGCCGTCTTTCATCCTTCGGTCGAATAATTCCACCTCAAGCCTAGCGATGATCATCAATCTTTAATCCAAGGTAGGCGTTTTTTCTTTTTCGGTGTTGGCGGAGGAGGCACTGGAGTGAACACTTCGGCGTTTTCTAGGGCAGCTTCCATGAAGGGCAACGAATTCGGATCGCTGTCTTCGTTTTCGTAGGGATGTACAGCGCGCGGTGGTACGACCATGCTCAACGGCACATCACCTGTTGGCAAATCCAACCTGACACGCAAATCCTGTGCCGCACTGACCGGCCCCAACAACAACGAAAGTGCTGTCGTTACTTCCTGTGCAGATGTCAACGGGGATGCCCAACGCTTTGGATTTGCAGACAAAATCCGGTCAACCACCGTGTCAACGGCGGCGGGAACCTTCACTATTTCGCCAGGGAGTTTCGCTTGGCCGCCCCCTGGCAGACCGTAGGCAGCAGCGTTCGGCCAGTGTGCGCTTAAGCAAGCGAACAGTAGTTCCCCCAAAGCTCGAACATCTCGGGCTTGGCCGTCATCGTCCGCCACATGTTCATCGACCAGCCCTAGAATCTTTACATTCCCATTCGCAGTAATTAGCACGGTAGCTGGACTCAAGTTGAGGTGATTTATGCCTACGCCATGGCAACTGGCTAACGCGTCAGCAACCTCACGCACTACCCAGATGGTCTCGTCGGCGCTCAACGCCCCGCTAGCCAATATTGCGGCCAAAGTGTCGCCGACGACGTATTCGCCAACATAGTAGGCACCATGTTGTCCAACACTTTCGGGAACGATATCCAGAATGCGCAAGATGCGAGAATCTGTCGCAGTCGCTGCTGTTCTTGCCAAGTCGAGGGCAGTTGCGGCTTTCGGATCACCAGGGGGGAACAGATACACCAAGACATAACGCTGCAACACTTCATCGAAAACCCGCCACCTCTGAGTTGAATCCTTACGCGACATCCGTTTCTCAAGGCGATAGCGTCCAGCCAATAGCTGATCTGGCTGCGGTGTGCCGGTGATTGTGATTTCTTCTGTGCTCGGATCGGGGAAGGTCAGCGGGTGCAGTGGGGTCTGCTCATCGTCAGGGCGAACATTTGAGGTTGAACTCTCAGCTTCGGTTTCAGAAATGACACCGGTCTCGGCTTCAGGGGGGTCGGTTTCGCTGCTAAGCAATGCCTCTGGTGCTTCCGGCAGCGGTTTTCCCGGACGCAGCACGTTCAGCAACTGGGAGATTTCCGCGATGTGCATGAGTCGGGCAGCTAAATAGAACACTACCGTTGCTCCCACCAATGCCGCGAGCAGCCCCAAGGCTTGAAGCGGCTTGTCCTGACCTGCAAAACCCCAGATGATCAGCCAAGCTACCCCTGCCGCTGGAATACTTGCCAGCGTCAGTTTGACCAGTTGTTGGATAAGTTTCGACGTGTCAAGTTGCGGCAACCGTTTACGTAAAGCCCGATGTGTAATCACGGCTCCCAACAGATATGCCAGCGAGTATGCCAGAGCCATCCGCGGTGCCAACATCTGCGGCCAGTTCATCACCCAATACAACGCCAACGCCAGACAAACGTGAATTCCAGAAATGACAAGCTGCAACAGGAATGGGGTTTTCGTGTCGTCCAGGGCGTAAAAAGCCCGCAAGTACAGGAATTGAATCGAGAAGGGTATCAATCCGATTGCGAAGCAAATCAACGTCCAGCCGATGACGTGATAGTCGTCGGCTCCCGCGCCATGCGAATAGATCAAATTCGCAATCGGGTTCGCTAACACCAGATAGGCAAAACTGGCTGGGACGATGAATGTCAAGGCGATTCGCACTATACGAATCACTTCGGATGCCAACTGGTCGAACTCTTTCGCCTGCGCCAGACGTGCGGCCGACGGCATCATAGCTGTCGCCAGTGACACTGCAATCAGCGAATGCGGCAAAATCCAGATCAGATGCCCATTCTGGTACGCATTCAGCCCAGCGCCGCGAATCAACTCTTTGGTGATCGGATCAATCGAAGTGGCCGTGGACAGCAGTCGATGTACCACCAGCAGCGCCAACGAAGTTAAAGTGGTGTAGGCGACCATCCACTTGGCGATGTGGAAGGTGCGTCCCAAGCCGGTGTGCAGCAGATCAAAACGCGGCCGATACGTGAAGCCTGCCTTTTTTAAGAACGGAATGAGTACTGCCGTTTGAACCACAATCCCCAAAGTTGAACCGGCAGCCAGCAAGCAAGCCTGTGGAGTCGTGAACGGTTGCCCTACGCTCGCGTTCGTCCCCCACACTGCCAGATATGCTCCAAAAATCCCGACTTGGATAACGTTGTTTGCAATCGGTGCCCACATCATTGCGCCGAATCGGCCGCGGGCATTGAGTATTTGGCCGAGGAGATAAAACACACCGTAGAAAAAAAGCTGTGGCATGGTGATGAAACTCATCAACAGTAGTGCTTGCCAATGTGCCAGCATTTCATCCCCGCGCCAGGCATCGTCGGTGTAGATCGTCATTACCCAACTGGCACCGACTGTAATGATTACAGCTAAAACGCCCAGCAGCATGATGAAGCCGGTCAGTAATCGGTTGATAAAGGCTTTCCCGCCATCAGCGTCGCTGGTGATTGCCCTCACGATTTGCGGCACGAGCACATTACTTAAGGTGCCGCCGACAAGCAGAATGTACAACGAATTCGGCACGGTCAGCGCAAAGCTGAACGCTTCAACCCGCATCGTGGCATTGCCGAGCACGAAGGCAATCATTACGGCGCGAACTAAGCCGAAGATTCTGGAAATCAAGGTGCCGGAAGCCATAATCGCAGTCGCGTCAAGCAAGCGGCGACTCGGGTTCGCTTCACTCATGGGCAGCCTTTCCGACTTCTTGCCTAACCGCGCAACAATAACTGCATCCATCGTACGTTGCCGCACGAACTGCGCCGCTCGAACTTCCGGCGTGTCCTTATCCTTGCCACCTCCCACTGGCTTCGGGAACCCTCATAGCTGGTTGAGCCGGTCACTGGAAGTGTGTCGATGTCAGCAGACTATGACAGCGGCTCGTGTGTTACTCGTGGTTTCTGTGTCTGACCGACGGATGCGAGGTTTCGGGTTATGTGATCTCCCACGGGTTCACTAGATCGATTGGCAGGAAGTTAAAGTCAACTACATTTCGTGTTGCCAGGGTTGCGCCTTGAGCAACACAAATCGCTG
>WRJP01000076.1 GCA_009778535.1 Propionibacteriaceae bacterium
CCGTAAACCAGATTCCAGTGGTGTCGCCAAAGCATCCGGTTTCTAAAAAATTCGTGCCAAAGCAGTCAAAGCCCCATGGGTTGACTGCGGAAACTCAAGCTGCGCTAAACAAGCTGGTTGCGGCAGCAAAGAAAGATGGAATCAATATCAAGGTACGTTCGGGCTACCGTTCCTATGCAGAACAAGCAGCTATCTTAAAACGCAAGATCGTTGAATATGGGAATGAGGAGTTGGCTCGCAGATATAACGCTGAGGCTGGGAAAAGCGAACACCAAACTGGTCTAGCTGTTGACCTTTGGGACGGCAAAGTCTGGGGCACCGGAATCAGTGACACCAAACTCGGTAAGTGGTTATGGCAGCACAGCCGCGAATATGGTTTTATCCTGCGTTACCCGCCTGGGAAAGAGAAAATCACCGGGTACGCCTACGAACCCTGGCATTTTCGCTATATCGGGGTGGAAGATTCGCTGAATTTCAAACCAAATTCCACCCAAACCCTCGAAGAATACTTGCAGCTAGCCTGATTCGATCGGGCGAGCAACCACGAATGTAATGAACTGAAAGAAGAAATAGTGACGCAGATCGACTCGACAATTGGCGTTGGTAAGAATATTGGGATACTCACCAGCGGTGGTGATGCTCCAGGAATGAATGCGGCGGTGCGTGCCGTAGTGCGGACGGCGATCAGTTTAGGAGCCGAAGTTTATGCCTGCTACGAAGGGTATCAAGGCATGATCGACGGCGGGACTGGCATTGGCAAACTTGCCTGGAGCGATGTGGGCAGCATCCTGAATATGGGGGGTACCGCGATTGGCACCTTCCGTTCGGCTGATTTCAGGAAACGTGAAGGTCGGGTCAAGGCCACCAAAAACCTGTTGGAACGCGACATCGACAGGCTGATCGTGATTGGCGGAAACGGTTCACTGACGGGGCTGGACACTCTCGCCCAAGAGTGGTCAGAGAACATCGCCCAGCTAGTAGCTGAGCAACAGCTCAGCGCGGAGGTTGCCGCCGCCCATCCACAGTTGTTCTTTGCCGGTTTGGTGGGTTCAATCGATAACGACCTAGTTGGAACCGACAACACCATCGGGGCAGATTCAGCCCTGCATCGTATAGTCGACGCGATCAATTCGCTCACCTCAACAGCAGCAAGCCATCAGCGTTCGTTCGTAGTAGAAGTGATGGGTCGCAACTGTGGGTATCTGGCTTTGATGAGCGCCATAGCTGGCGGGTGCGATTACGCCCTGATTCCGGAAATGCCTCCAGAATCTGGGTGGGAGAAGCAGATGCGCGAAGCACTGGCAAAAGGCCGAGCAGCGGGCAGGCGGCACTCTCTGGTTGTGGTTGCCGAGGGAGCTACAGACCGTAACCAAAATCCGATCTCTAGCGAATATGTGTGTGAAATCTTAAAACATGACACCGACGAAGATGTCCGCGTTACCAAGTTGGGGCATGTGCAGCGCGGCGGAACCCCCAGTGCCTATGATCGTTGGGCTTCGACCTGGTTAGGATATGAAGCCGTAATGTCGGTGCTAACCCAAAAACCTGGTAGCACTGGAAAGGTGATCGGCTTTCACAACAACAAAGTCTCGTACTTCCCGCTTGCCGAAGCTGTGAAACAAACAAATTCCATGCCAGAGCTTATCGCCACCGGTCGCTACGACGAGGCGGTAAAGCTGCGCGGCAGTTCGTTCAAGGAAATGGCTGACATTTTCACCGAATTGGTGAACCCGCCGGATGCAAAGATAGCTGCGAATGCGAAACGAGTGGCGGTTCTTCATGCTGGTGGTCTGGCACCAGGGATGAATGTGGCAGCCAAAACCGCTATTCGGCTAGGAATTAGCCGCGGATTCACGATGCTCGGTGTTGAAGATGGTTTCGTTGGACTAGCTGAGGGTCGTATCTCCGAATTCGCCTGGGAAGAAGTGGAAGACTGGTTCGCAGGTGGCGCCTCGCTCGGGCTGCGACGGGCAACTCCAAAGGTCGAAGATTTCTATGCGATCAATCACGCGCTGGATGCCAATCGGGTTGATGCGTTGCTGATTATTGGAGGCTGGGATGCCTATGAGGGCGCTCGACTCATGAACGAGGAGAAGAGCCGCTACCCAGCTTTTCGGATTCCAATCGTCTGCGTCCCGGCCAGCATCGACAATAACCTGCCTGGCTCGACGATCTCCATCGGAGCGGACACTGCATTGAACGTTATTGCCGAGGCTATCGACCGGATAAAAATGTCTGGGCATGCTGCTACTCGAGCATTCGTGGTAGAAACCATGGGAGGCTATTGCGGCTATCTGGCAGCTATGGGCGGCTTATCTGGGGGCGCCGAACGCATTTACTTGCACGAAGAAGGCATCACCCTTGCCGACTTGGAACGTGATGTCCGTCTGATTAACGAAATGTTCTCCAGTGGCCGGAAGCTGTTCTTGGCGGTACGTAATGAAGCTGCAAACCCGCTGTACAGTGTCGATTTCATTGCTCGGCTTTTGGAAGAAGAGGGCGGTGACCTGTTTGATGTACGTCAGGCAATCCTCGGCCATATTCAACAAGGCGGTGATCCCACTCCCTATGATCGGCTGCTGGCCACCCGACTTGCTGCATCTGCATTGCAGGTTTGCGCCGACCAGTTCAAGAACAAAGAGGCTGAGGCTGCCTACATCGGAATCCGCGGGGAAGGGGTCGTGAGGACTCCAATGTCGCGGCTTGCCGAAGAATTTGACTTGAACTTCAAGCGTCCCAAACGCCAGTGGTGGTTACAACTCCTGCCGGTGATCTCCGCAGTAAGTGGTCATCAACCCGCTCGGCGCTGATAACTGAAACTGCTGATCGGAGTAGACTATCGGGTCGTGCCCAAACTGAGTGAGAAGCAGTTGCAGCGGCTGACCGCCGTGGTATCAGCAACCCCGAAGATTCAAAAACTTGCCAAGGCATTTGCTGATGCCAACCAAGAGTTCTATCTGATTGGTGGATCGGTTCGCGATGCTTTACTGGGGGTTTCCAGCAGCGATCTGGATTTCACGACGTCAGCGCGGCCAGAGCAGATTGAGGAGCTACTGCGGAAAGTCACCCCAGCGACCTGGGATATTGGCAGAGCCTTCGGCACAATCGGTGGACACGTTACCGAGGCCGACGGATGTGATTGGATCGTAGAGATTACGACGTTCCGTGCTGACAGCTACGACCCGCAATCTCGTAAGCCGACGATCTCGTTCGGGGATCACCTGGCTGGTGACCTAATCCGGCGGGATTTCACGATTAACGCGATGGCAGTTTCCATGGAAACAGGGGAGTTGTTCGACCCTTTCGGCGGTATCGTTGATCTGGAGAACCGCCTAATCAGGACACCTTCGGCTGCTGAAATCTCATTCACCGACGATCCGCTGCGTATGATGCGTGCTGCGCGCTTCGTCTCGCAACTCGGCTTTTTGACAGATGTAGATTTGGTACGCGCAATGGTGGAGTTCAAAGATCGGTTACAGATCGTATCCGCCGAACGCATTAGAGATGAACTTTCCAAGCTGCTGCTTGGCAGCCACACCCGCGAGGGGTTGAATCTGTTGGTGGAAACAGGTATCGCGGACATCGTGCTACCTGAACTCCCTGCGCTGCGGATGGAACGTGATGAGCATAATCGACACAAAGATGTCTACGAGCATTCGCTAGTGGTGCTGGAGCAGGCCATTGACTTGGAAAAGTCTCGCGGACATTCCCCTGATCTGGTTCTGCGATTGGCGGCGTTGCTACATGACATTGGCAAACCAGCAACTCGGCGTTTTGAAGGCGATTCAAAGGTGAGTTTTTACCATCACGATGTTGTGGGCGCGAAACTTGCCAGAAAGCGCTTGCGGGAACTGCGGTTCCCTAACGATGTGGTTGAAGCAGTTTCAAAGCTCATCGAATTGCATTTGCGTTTTCATGGATACCAAGAGCAGGGCTGGAATGATTCAGCGGTACGGCGCTACGTTCATGATGCTGGAGAGCAATTGGAGCGGCTCCACATTTTGACTCGCTCAGATTGCACTACGCACAATGCGGCCAAGGCCAACAAGTTACACACGACCTATGAGCAGTTGGAGTGGCGTATCGACGAGTTGGCTGCGCAAGAAGAGCTGGCGGCCATCCGTCCCGATTTGAATGGGGACGAAATCATGGCGATCCTGGAAATCCCCGCCGGACCGCAGGTGGGGCAGGCCTACAAGTTTTTGTTGGAACGCCGCATGGAATCTGGGCCGTTGGGCAAAGAGAGCGCCCGTGAGGAATTGCTCGCCTGGTGGGCCAGCACCCCCCGCTGAGTGTTCTCTTTCTCCCGCTGGGTACTGTCCCTTCCCCCCGTCATTCCGCAGCTTGCTTGCGGAATCCAGTGCAATCAGTGGTTAAACAAGAACGGAGCCTGTGCTGCACGCAGTTGCAGCATTTGTGTCATGGATCCTGCGACGCCGCTCCGCAGCGCGACAGGATGACAAATAGGGGGCACTGTCGCAGCCTGGCTGGGTTCACAGCCCCAAAAAGTCTCGCCAGGAACCAAGCTCGGCTTGGGATTGGGCTAACCCAGTTTGGTAAGCCGCCTCAAGTTTGGCGACATCCTTGGTGCCGTTGCTGACTTCCATTCGCTGCGGAATGAACAAATACGCTTGCCCGCTGCTTTGGAGGTCGAAAAGTTCTTCACGGGTGCTGTTGTATTTACGCCAGCGTTCGTTCAGCGCCTCAGCGACCGCCGGATATTTGCGGAACCAGATATTCGAAAGCCATGGCACCTTGCTGGGAGACTTTCGATATTCGCGTTCCTGGGTGAGTACCACAAAAAAGCGTTTGAATCCAGCTTCGCGGGCAGCGTCGATAGCAAATCCTCCGGTTGGCCCCAGCGCGCCATCCACGTAGGTTTTTCCGTCAAGTTTCACCGGAGGCATCAGCATCGGCATTGTGGAGCAGGCGCGAATTCGGCGCATTAAGGTTCGGATACTATCTGCATCATTTTGTGACCAATAGATGCTCTTGCCAGTTTCGCATTCAAACGTACCAAGGCGACAGCGTGCGGGGTTGGCTTTGAAAGTTTCAAAATCAAAAGGCAACGCCTGCCCAGGTTCGCCGGTTTGCCCGTAGATGTAATCGGCGTTGAACAGCCCTTTACCGCGCAGGAAAGTCCAGATATTGCCAAAGTTAGGGTCGGCGGCAAACTCGACGAACGATTTCTTCGCACGGTCACCGTCACGTGATAGGTAATTTGCGGTGCAACTGCACCCAGCAGAGATGCCTGCCACAAAATCAAAATAGATTCCAGCATCCAGCAAGGTAGCAACTACCCCTGCCGAGTAGGCAGCGCGCATGCCGCCACCCTCAAAAATCAGTGCAACATCATTTACGTTGCTGCGCAGTTCGTTCACAGATTTACCATAACAGAGGCTGCAAGGCAGCTAGTTCTAGGCACCACCAAGGCAGATTTTGTGTAACTGGGAGCACTCGACTACTACAATCTGGGTATGACTTTGGAGCAGGAGACTTTTCTTCACGTGGCTGGCGCCAGTAAGCCTTGTACCACAGCTAGTTTCGTGGCCGATCAGGTTGAACAGATACGTGAACAGGTAGGGTCAGGACTGGCAATCTGCGGGCTGTCGGGTGGGGTGGACTCGGCAGTATCGGCGGCGCTGGTGCAACGGGCTATCGGCGACCAACTCACCTGCGTATTCGTGGATCACGGACTGCTGCGCAAGGGCGAACGTGAGCAGGTGGAGCAAGACTTCGTCGCTGCAACCGGAGCAAAGTTAGTCGTAGTAGATGCAGTTGAACACTTCCTAGGTTTTCTTGCTGGGGTGAGCGATCCTGAAGAAAAACGCAAAATCATCGGGCGCGAGTTCATCAATGTCTTTACAAATGCCGCCAGTGCGATCAGCAGTGAATCCGAAGTGCGCTTCCTGGTGCAAGGCACGATCTATCCAGATGTTGTCGAATCTGGTGTCGGCGACGGGCTATCCAACGTCAAGAGCCACCACAACGTTGGCGGTCTGCCACCTGGGGTGAAATTCGAACTAGTTGAGCCGCTGCGCATGCTTTACAAAACTGGAGTGCGCCAAGTCGGAAGCTATCTTGGCCTGCCCGACCAGATTGTGCAACGCCATCCTTTCCCCGGGCCTGGCTTAGGCATTCGGGTGGTTGGTGCCGTTGACGCAGAACGTTTGCGCATCCTGCGTGAGGCAGACGCAATCGTACGTGAAGAAATCGCAGCTGGATTAGGTGCCGACGTTTGGCAATTTCCGGTAGTGCTTCTCGCCGATGTCCGCTCAGTTGGAGTTTCGGACGATGCCCGCACCTACGGCTATCCCGTCGTACTGCGCCCGGTGATGAGCACCGACGCCATGACTGCCGACTGGGTAAAGCTTCCATATGATGTGATTGAACGACTAAGCCGCCGTATCACCAGCGAAGTACCTGAAGTTAACCGTGTAGTTCTCGATGTGACTCCCAAACCCCCAGGCACCATCGAGTGGGAATAAACCAGAGGATCCCGAATGAAGGTTGTCATATTCGGTGCAACGGGAAGAACTGGAAAAGAGCTCGTTCGTCAATCACTTGAACGCGGATACGATGTTGTCGCCTATGCCCGTAACCCAAACCAGATTTCAGCTGAAAGTCCACACCTGGCTAAAGTGGCAGGAGAGTTGAGCAATCGAGAATCAATGAGAGCGGCAATCGAGGGAAGCGACTGTGTGCTCAGCGCGCTTGGGCCTATGGGCAAACCAAGCGATGATGAGCTCAGTAATGGGATCTCGAACATCTTGTCTGTAATGGAGGAATGCGGCGTTAGTCGATTCATAGCTCTCTCAACGACAAGCGCTCAAGATCCCCAAGACATTGATGGTTTTCGCACCAAACTCAGAAGGGACATGATAAGACGAGGCAGACCGACAAGCTATGAGCAGATTGTCAGATACAGTCAGCAGATTCGAGATTCAAAATGCGACTGGACACTCGTGAGGATCGCTTCAATACTCACTGATAAACCATTGTCCAAGCAAGTTCGTGCCGGATACCTTGGCACAGACGCTTTCCGCAATACTATGTCTCGTGCTGACTTAGCCTGGTTCATGTTGGAGCAAGTAGAAAGCACTGAGCATTTGCGAAAGGCTCCTGCATTAAGCAACTGACCCGAAGTCCCACCACTTGACGATAACGCTGCCACGGAAACGTCATCCCCTTTTCGGCACATGTCTACGATTGTGTTTCTAGCCGACGAGTGGGAGTAGTCAACGTCCTGAAAATCTCCAGATTCTGCGAAAACACGTCCTTATTTTAACCGAATTGCGCTAAAATCAGGACGTTAGGCAGATTGTGAGGTGGTCAGCGGAGAACTCTCGTGGAGAAGTCGATTTTGTAGTTCAAGATGAAGGCCATATCTACCCTGTTGAGGTCAAAGCTGAAGAGAACCTGCGCTCAAAATGCCTACGAGCTTTTAACGAAAAATATGCTGGTATGCGCTCGCGCCGTTTCTCGCTTTCCGGATACCGTGATGAGAGCTGGATGCGTAATGTGCCGCTGTTTGCGATTGGAAACACAAAATGTTGGAGATAGCTGCCTGCATGAACATCAGGACTATGACCATTGCCGATTACGAGCAGGTGCATTCGCTATGGCTGAACACACCGAATATGGGGTTGAATGATCTTGACGATTCAAAAGCAGGCATATCAAAGTACTTGATACGTAACCCGAACACTTCGTTTGTCGCCACCAATGACGACGTGATCGTGGGCGCTATTTTGTGCGGACATGATGGACGCAGAGGGTTTATTTATCACCTTGTCGTGGCTCAAACTGACCGCACCCTGAGTATCAATACTGCATTGACGAAATCGCAGAAGGTTATCTCTATGAATAGGGGAGAACTCTGGATAGGCGCAGAAAGCGGCTACACCTCAATACCAAGACCAGCACTCATTATTCAGTCAGACAGATACTCCGAAGATGTACAGTACGAATGACTTCGACACTTTCATTGAGGTCGCTGCGGATTGTCCGGTGACGGTCGCAGCAGTTCCACCCGCGAAAGACCCGCGTAGCGCCGTCCAGATTGAGTATGAAATGCTCATCGACAGCCCGTATGAATACACCAGTGATGATGTCCTGTACGAATCAAACGGTGCCCGCCGGGGCATTACCCGTGAAGATTTCTTTGCTAAGCCCCAACCCTGTTTCCGCGCGTCAACTCTGGGTAAGAAATATGGTTGGGGAGTCCACGCCGACACCGAAGGCAAGATTGCGATCTACGCTATCGAATCAGACGACTACCAACGTCTCGCCGCTGACCCAAACATCAAACACCTGGAAGCCATGCGTTCGTCGCGGAAATAATGTTCATCCGGCACATTTAGCCGTCCAATCCGCGAGAAAAAGGCATCCTGTTACCAGCTCTACCTATTGCCTTTGATCGGTTGCAGTGGGATCATCGTCATATCGTGTGACTCATAAAGCGAAGGCTCGGCTAACTAGGAGCTCGATATGAAACAAGAAAATACTGGACGCATCCTTCGCCCCCTCACAATTTTACATTCCAACGACCTGCATGGCGACTTTCTGGCAGATGAACTAGATGAGAAGTTGTTGGGAGGCATCTCCATGCTCTCGGGTTACGTGTCGAAAGTTCGCCAAGAAAAAGAAAACGTTATTTACTGCATTGCCGGGGACATGTTGCAGGGTTCCATCATAGATAGCGAATTCATGGGGCTTTCCACAATCGAAATCATGAATATGCTCGCTCCCGACATCGTGACTATTGGTAATCATGAA
>WRJP01000077.1 GCA_009778535.1 Propionibacteriaceae bacterium
AAAGTGTTCAAAGCTGGGTCGCCAAGATTAGTCACAATGTCGCGGATAGCTGCCTCTGAATCGTCGCGCAACCCGATGAAGGCACCGGCAGCTGAGCGGTCATCGGGGATTTGTGCAGTTTCCAGCCAACGTCCGTTCACATGCCGGAAAAGATCATCTTGTGGGCGATACCTAGGGTCGAGATCGAATGTCATTAAACCACCTTATCTGTAAAACCAGGCGTGTTTCCTTTCCCAGGGCGAGCTAATGTGCACTGTTTCTCGATTGATCTTCTTAGCTGGACAGGCCGGAGCAGCCGACTTTTGGCGAGTACAGTCTGCTTGGTGAAGACCCAAAACAATGACCGTACTGGCTTACTGTATGGATTTTGGGCTTATTTGTTGTGGGGCATCTTCCCGCTTTACTACCTTTTGGTGGCTGCGGCATCGGCGGAAGAAGTTGTGGCACATCGAATCTGGTGGACACTGGTATTTTCGCTGGGAACAGTTTTCATTTTTCGTAAAACTGGAGAACTTACGGCTGTACTGCGGCGGCGAAGTCACCTGCTGCGGCTCCTTTTGGCAGGAGCATTGATCAGTGTCAACTGGTCAATCTATGTTTGGGCGGTTTACAGCGGCTTCGTGATAGATGCTGCGTTGGGGTATTTCGTTAACCCGCTTTTCATGGTGATACTGGCCGCGTTCGTACTTAAGGAACGTCCGCGGGCACTGCAAGTAATTGCGCTGGCTGTTGGATCTTCCGCTGTGGTTGTGATCATCGTGTGGTATCACCAAATCCCATGGGTTGCACTGATCTTGGCGCTCTCCTTCGGCGTTTACGGAGTGATAAAAAAACAGGTTTCCGAAGTCAGTCCGTTCGTGGGGTTGAGCGTGGAAACTAGTTGGATCGGGCTAGTCGCCCTTGGTTTCTTAGGTTGGATGCAAGTCAACCAAACCGCTACGTTGTTCACGGTTTCACCTTTGCACACCATTGCATTGGTGCTTTCAGGAGTGATGACTGCGCTACCCCTGATACTGTTTGCTGCTGCCAGTAGTCGAATCTCACTCACTTCACTTGCGCTGCTGATGTACATCAGCCCGCTGTTGCAGTTCATATTGGGGGTCACAGTATTCGGTGAGGAAATGCCGCTGCCGCGCTGGATAGGATTCGGCCTGGTGTGGCTAGCCTTGATTATTTTAAGCGTTGACCTTTTCAGATCGAGTAGGCGAAATCAGATTGAAGCTAAAACACCAACGCCGACAGCTGGGGGAGTACCAGAAACAGTCGAATAGAGAGCTAGGAGTAATCCACGAGCACCGGGGCGTGATCAGAAATGCGGGACTCGTAGGTGAGTTCTTTGTCTGTCCAGCCGCGTGTGGCTCTCTCAGCAAGTGCGGGAGTGGCGATTTGATAATCGATACGCCAGCCCGCGTCGTTCATGAACGCTTGTCCGCGCCAAGTCCACCACGAGTAGGGGCCAGCCGCATCCGGGTTGAGTTGACGCACCACATCAACGATGGGGCGATCTGAGCCAGCAGGCGTTATCTGCAACAACTTTGTGAACCATTCGCGTTCTTCGGGAAGGAAACCGTCCGAGGTTTGGTTGCCACGCCAGTTCTTGAGATCGTTTTTGGTGTGTGCAATGTTGAAGTCGCCCATCACCAGATATTCCAGGCCATCGGCCAGAGCATTGTTGGCGGACTGCTCCACGAAGTCGATGAAGGCAGCCATGAAGTCCATTTTGCGGTGATAACGTGCAGCCGAAGCCTCATCTTCGTCCAACACCCCGCCTTTTGGTAGGTACAACGACGCCACCCGCAGCCCAGGCAGGTCGATCTCGATGTAGCGTCCTTCTGTGTCCGAGCTATGACCGAATCCAGTTCGTACCGCTGTCGGCTTCTGGCGTGTCAGCAGTGCCACACCGTTTCTTCCGGCCAGGTTTCCTTGGTGGTAGCAAAAATGTAGGTCTGAAAAAACGTCGGGTAGTTGAGCTTCGGGGCAGCGAACCTCCTGCAAGGCCAAAATGTCAGGGGCGGTGCGCTCTAACCAATCACTGAAGCCACGCCTAGTTGCGGCACGGATTCCGTTCACATTGAATGTTGCGACTCTCATTGTCTGCACCTTCTGAAATCTTTTAGCCCGCGGCACTCACCGATAGTTGGCAAACTGAACCGCAAACTCGTATTCCTGTTCTCGTATCAACTGTTGTACGAACTGTAAGTCGTCACGTTTTTTGGAAAAGACGCGCAGCTCGTCGCCTTGAATTTGGGTTCTTACTCCCTTTGGGGCTTCGTCGCGTATCAGCTTGGCGAGCTTTCGGGCGTTGTCTGCATTGATTCCGGCATCAAGACTTGCAGTGATGTGCCAAGTCTTGCCAGAAAGTTTGGCATCTGAGGTAGCCAGCGATTTAATGTCAACCTTGCGGCGAATCAGCATGGTTTTGAAAACGTCCAGAATCGCCTTTACGCGCTCCTCGCCATTTGCTTCCATAGCTACCGTTTCACCTGACCAGCGTATTGAAGCGTCGGTGCCCTTGAAATCGAAGCGGGTACGTATCTCCTTTGCCGCCATGTTCAAGGCGTTATCGACCTCTTGACGGTCGATCTTGTTCACAATGTCGAACGATATTTCTCCAGCCATGTGTCCATTCTAAAGCTACACATCTGCGCTAAAGATCGTTCACGAAAAAAAACCGTGAAATTGTGCTTGAACAGGTCGGCAGCAACCTTTTTCTACTCTAATGACCCGCGGTCTCTTGCTGGACAAATGCCACAAGGTCGTCATAGCTCTTTTCGCCTGCGGCTACACCTAGAATGATTTGTTCAAGATCGGCGTGGCGAGGCTTAAAGTGGTAGCCACTGGCTTTTAGCAATGCAACCATTGCTGCTGTGCCTGTTCTCTTGTTGGCATCAGCAAATGGGTGGTTTTTGATAATTCCAAATGCGTAGCGAGCCGCTTTTTCTTCGGTTGTCGGGTATAGATCAACATCCCCAAAGGAAGCGAAAGGTTGCGTAAGAGCAGACTCAAGCATGTTCTCATCACGTATCCCACTCAATCCGCCAAACTTTTCTAGTTGATAGGAGTGCAATGCAAGAACAAAAGCTCGTGACAGGGGCACGGCGCTCATTGCGCTAATACCTCAAAGACATCACTGTACTCGTCGACGAATTTGTTAGTCGCAGCAAGCAGAAGCTGTTCTTCTGGGCTTAGTTCTTGCCTAGTACTTACGTCAACAATCTGCTGCTCAGCTTGTGCTGGAGTAATCACCAGCCACGGCTTGCTGTTTTTGAACACTGTTACTGGCCTTTTGGTACGAAAAATCTCCTCGCCGAGTCTTGAAAAATTAGCTCGTGCTTGTGACGCACTCACCGTCAACATGATTTCGCTCCTTTACATTTATGTGGTGAACTTTTGTGCCTTATCAGTTCGCAGTTGCGACACACTGAGCTCACAACCCAGCAAGACCTCTCTCGCTCTAAAACGCCCTTATTGTAGCAATAATTTACGCGTATTTCTGCATCTCCTTGTAGTGTACGAAGTAGAAGCTGCGAGAAACAACGCGAGGCGTAACCACAGACAGAGATGCTAAGCGTTTTTTTGATGCGGTTTGATGGAAGGGTCAACTCGTAGTTTCTGTGAGAGGGACTCGTTTCGCTGCCCAGTAGGCTTACAGCATGGATACATCAGATTTGCTGGCCGCCGTAAAGAATCGCCACTCTGTTAGAAAATACTCTGATCGGGTGATTCCAGAACCGATTCGTGCCCAGCTCGATGTCATGGCCAGTAGCTCCAATGCGGAATCGGGACTGTCAATGAAGGTTGTCTACGACGACCCAGAAGCGTTTCGCGGCGGAGCAAGCCTGTATGGACGGCTTGAGGGGGTGCGCAACTACATTATTCTGAGTGGAGTTGGAGATTCCTCCGAGCAAGACCATGGGTACTACGGACAGAAGCTGGTCTTATTAGCCCAACATCTGGGTCTCAACACCTGTTGGACGGGGCTGACCTTTAACAAGAAGAAGGTTCAAGTCCAGTTGGACGCAGGTGAGAAGCTGTCGTTGGTGATTGCGTTGGGGTACGGGTTGGATTCTGGGAAGCCGCATAAGCTTCGTCCACTAGCGAAGTTAGGCAGTGTCTTCGGCGGCGAACCGATGCCGGACTGGTTTGTTGAAGGACTTGAGGCTGTCGCGCTTGCCCCTAGTGCTCGACACCAGCAGAAGTATTCCTTTGAATTAAAAGGTGACCAGGTCATACCGCACCAGGGTGGCTCCTTAACTGGATACACCGGTGTTGATCTAGGAATTGCGAAACTCCATTTCGAGATTGGTGCCAAAGCAGGCACCTGGAACTGGGGCTTATCAGAAGAACAGATTGGTGTTCTATATCAAAGACGATATCGTGGTCGTCGTAGCTTGCTCTGGGCACTATGAGTGAATATTTGCAGGGTGTTAACAATTCGGAGGGTTTGATTTGGGTTGAAGGCATGTCCTCCGGTAAGGTTTCAAAGGCTCGACTGCCCCTATAGCTCAGTCGGCAGAGCGTCTCCATGGTAAGGAGAAGGTCTGCGGTTCGATTCCGCATGGGGGCTCGATGACAGGAGTGCTACTCCCAAACACCTTTGTGTTACTTGTTTCAAGTTTGTCATTGCTAGGCGAGGTAGCTCAGACGGTAGAGCGAGCGGCTCATAATCGCTAGGTCACGGGTTCAAGTCCCGTCCTCGCTACGAAGTAGCGTGAACTCCCGACGCAGAACCCGTGAGGGCGCGAGCGTCGTGAGCAAACCCCGGTGGGTTTGCGAGCAGGGAGCGATCCGAAGCTGACCGGATGGGAAGCTGAGGAGGGCAGATTTGGCTAGTCCAAATATGCGCAAGTCCCGTCCTCGCTACGAAGTAGCGTGAACTCCCGACGCAGAACCCGCGAGGGCGCGAGCGTCGTGTGTATAACCCGTAACTTATCAACCTCGATTAGTTGAATGCTCCTTCTGTTTGCTAAAGTAGCCGAGCTACGGCGGGTTGCCCGAGCGGCCAATGGGAGCAGACTGTAAATCTGTCGGTGGAAGCCTACGGAGGTTCGAATCCTTCACCCGCCACGTTGTGGTTGATAACAATGAACCAGTGAGTGTAATAGCAGCCGGTCGAAAGAGGAGAGATGGCTAAGAAGCAAGCCGACATACGGCCCAAGATCACTTTGGCGTGTACGGAGTGCAAAGAGCGCAACTACATCACAAAGAAGAATCGCCGTAACGATCCTGACCGTATGGAGTTGAAGAAATACTGCCCGCGCTGCCGGACACATCAGCCGCACCGCGAAACCAGGTAGTTTTTACACATCCCTTTAGCTCGCACAATTGGCGTGTGCGTAGTTCTTGTCCCACATCAGCAGTAACGTATTGGTATGCCTATTTCGCAAGCACATGTTGGCCGCAGCTACGCGACTGATATTCCGTACGTGGTCTCGGCGGCAAAGATCACCGAGTTCGCTAAGGCGCTTGGCGACGGCGATAATCCGGCGTATAAGTCAGATAGCGCGGTAGCTCCACCCACCTTTGCAGCGCTTATCACCAATGCAACTTTGGAACTCCTGTTTGCTGACCCGGAGCTGGAACTGTCACTGTCCAACACGATTCATGTAGCTCAAAGTTTTGAACATACAAGACCACTGCGGATAAATGACTCGATATTGGCGAAGCTGACGATAGACAGTGTCAAGATTCGCGCTTCAATGGCACTGGTTTCAATCACAGTTACGCTGACTGATGCCAGTGGTAAGAACGTCTGCGTTGCCGCATCAACACTCATGCATCAAGGGGTAGAGTGACGATGAACCCAGAACAGCCGCTACGGACTTTACCGTCCCAACTTGTTAATAGCGTTCAGGTTGGAATGGCAATACCTGAACTGCGCGTCCGGATTACCCCAGAAATGTTGGTGCGTTACGCCGGTGCGTCGAACGATTTCAACCCAATCCATTGGTCAGCCTCGGCTGCGACGCGCATGAAACTTCCTGGAGTGATCGCACACGGGATGTTGACTCTTGGAATGGCGCTGCGAGTCGTGACCGATTGGATCAAAGATTCCGGTCGGATATTGTCGATTTCGACACGTTTTGCAAAACCTGTCGTCCTTACTTGCGATGAAGGAACAGAAGTTACGTTCAGCGCAGAAATCACCGCGTTACACGAAGGCGTGGCAACTATCGCTTTGAAAGCTCAAGCCGATGGTCAAAATGTGCTTACGCAGGCAAAAGTGCAGGTGCGAGTTGACTGAATATCTACGCGATCACACCACGTTTCACATAGGCGGCGCAGCCGACCATTTCTTCCAAGCAACCACTGAAGCGGAATTGATTCAGCACGTAATACAAGCAGATGCCGCGCAAATACCGCTGCTAGTGCTGGGGGGCGGTTCTAACCTTTTGGTCGCAGATTCGGGGTTTGCCGGAGCCGTGATTCAAGTTGCGACTAAAGGCATCCAAGTTAGTGAGCAGCCAGCTGGTTCGGGAGCGATAGTCAGCGTAGCTGCTGGCGAGACTTGGGATGAATTCGTTGAGTTTACGGTCGAACAGTCCGGTAACCGGCAAGGCTTCGTCGGTATTGAGGCGCTGTCTGGAATTCCGGGGACTGTGGGAGCAACCCCAGTGCAGAACGTCGGGGCGTATGGGCAAGAGGTGAGTCAAACTATTGCGCGCCTGCGAACCTTTGATCGCCAGACGTCTCAGATTAGGATTTTTGACGCCGCCGAATGCGGCTTCGGGTATCGCACCTCGGCCTTCAAACAGTCAGCTACCGGTTCGCCTACAGGTCGTTGGGTGATCCTCGAAGTCAGTTTTCAGTTCGCCCAAAACAAACTCTCTGCGCCGCTGCGGCATCAGGAGTTAGCGAACATGCTCGAAGTTCAACCGGGGGAGCGAGCGCCGCTTTCCAAGGTAAGGGAAGCTGTATTGGAACTGCGACGCAGCAAGGGAATGGTCGTTGATGAGGCAGACCATGACACTTGGAGTGCGGGATCGTTTTTTACCAACCCGGTGTTGGATGTCGACTCAGCATCTCAACTGCCTGCCGCTGCTCCGCGTTATAGTCAAGCAAGTGGTGAGATCAAAACGTCTGCGGCTTGGTTGATAAAGAATGCAGGTTTCAACGAAGGCTATAGTTGTGGACGAGCCGCTCTTTCTACCAAGCATGTGCTGGCAATCACAAATCGTGGTGGAGCCAGTGCGGGCGAAGTGTTGGAGTTGGCAGATCAAATAGTCAACGCCGTAAAGGCAAGGTTCCAGGTCATACTGACCCCAGAGCCGGTGATTATTTCAGAGAGGAAGCTATGACCATCTTTACTGATGTCGAAATGTCCCCCAAAGACCCGATTTTGGGCATGACCGAGGCTTTTGTCAGCGACAGCCGAACTGAAAAGGTGAATCTGGGTGTTGGAGTTTATCTAAACGCGCAAGGTAAGGTGCCGATTCTCGATTGTGTACGCCAAGGTACCCAGCGCTACTTGAGTGACTTGAAGCCGTGCTCATATCAGCCAATCGACGGGTTGGCGGCATACAACGCTGCGGTCAGAGCATTGGTTTTCAACCGAAACGATGACCTCATGGCTCGCGCAGTGACTGTTCAAGGTCTTGGTGGCACCGGTTCGCTTCGGGTCGGTGCACAGTTTTTGAAGCAGCTCAATCCAGACGCAAAGGTGCTCATTTCTACGCCATCTTGGGAAAATCACGAAGCCTTGTTCGCTCGTACTGGGTTCACGGTTGAGTCCTATCGCTACTACGACGCAAACGTCGGCCTTGATTTTGCTGGGATGTTGGAAGACCTCAATGCGGCAGATCCGGGGACGATCTTGATTCTTCATGCCCGCTGTCACAACCCTACCGGCTATGACTTGACTGCCGAACAGTGGGTGCAAGTCGCCGAAGTTGTGAAAGAACGCGAACTTGTTCCTTTCTTTGATATGGCATACCAGGGTTTTGGAACTGGTATCGAAGCTGACGGATTCGCGGTCACCGAGTTTGCCAAATATGACGTTCCGATGTTGGTTGCAACTTCTTTCTCGAAGAGCATGAGTCTTTACGGTGAACGAGTCGGTGGACTAACAGTCTTGGGAAATGACGCTGACGAAGCCGCTAGATTGCTGTCGGTTCTGAAAGTTTGCATCCGCACGCTTTACTCGAACCCGCCTTCCTACGGCGCGAATATCGCCGCGCAGGTGTTGTCTGACCCTAGCCTGCGTCAACTCTGGGAGGCTGAGCTTTACCAGATGCGAGATCGCATTAAGGCCGCGCGTGGCGACTTGGCCGCCAAGTTGAGTGGGCTGCCGAAAGATTTCAGCTTCGTCACCGAACAGGCTGGCCTATTCAGCTATACCGGACTGAACCCAGACCAAATGCGTGCCATGCGTGAAAACCATGCGGTATACGGGCTGGATTCAGGTCGGATCTGTGTCGCAGCGATTAACGACGACAATATTGATCGAGTAGTTGCTGCCATAGCCAGCGTTTTGTAGCCACGGCATCCCCGCCACGCGCGCCGGTTCGACTACAGGTGTCAAAACCCGTACAATCTTGTACTTGGTGATTTCGCCAGACTTGTCCATGCCCACTGGACTTTTCCTCTGGTGAAGTAACGAAAGAAGGGCAATAGCTCAATTGGCAGAGCAGCGGTCTCCAAAACCGCAGGTTGGGGGT
>WRJP01000078.1 GCA_009778535.1 Propionibacteriaceae bacterium
CAAACTGGGGCGACGAGCAGATCATCCACGTAACGCCAACGCGCAGCATCCAGCGGCATCACGGACATGGCTGGAATCGCGTCCGAATCAACCACGGTGTCAATACCGTAGTAAGTGGCGTGGTATTGGTTACGGTCGCCCCAATATCTGGTATTTTGCGTTAACTCGACGCGCTGGGCTCGCCCCAACCCCTGGCCATCCAGCCCCGAAGCTATCAGCAGTTGATCGTCACCAAACGGATCACGAGCCCTGGCCGCCGCTACCCAAACTTTCGGATTCCTAACGATGGACGCTTTGTCGATAGCAGCCGGATCACCACCCAACGCATAATGCAGCGCATCCAGCGCTAACCCAGTCCCGTCGCTGGTTTCCAGCAAAGCCGACCCTCTACCCTCAAAATCAAGACGTAGCAGCGCGCCCGCCAAGTCGGCCTCAGACGGGTTAGCATTCGCCTTAGCTCGCGCCGCTAGCGCTGCCGACCCGAGACATCCGCGGGTGTCAGTTGGCGTTGCCCACAGCACCACACCGGTAGTGTGCTTGGCTGCTAGATCGAGCACCTGGCGTACCCGCTCCCCCAGCGGCCACGGCAAACGAGCCTGGTAAAAATCGACAATTTGGTCAACCCAGGCGATCACCAACGCCGCAGCAGTCGAACGCAGGATTTCCCTTTCCGTCGCATATTCGATTTTGGACACCGACCGAGCCCGTTTGACCACCGACGCCGCCAACGCATCGTCCAAACCAGCAAATGCGACGTGAGCAAAAACCCGCTCGAAATCCAATGGGTCAGCCTCACCCTCCAACATTTGCGGCAACAACCGCGCCACTTCCGCATCATCAGCCGCCGTCAAGGGTTCCCAGGCGAACTCAATCAAGAACAAGAACGAAACCGCGAATAACTTGAGATCGGGCAAAACAAAAAGCAGATAGACGATAATTGGCCTATGACTACAATTCCGACGTATCAACTAAATGACGGTAACACCATCCCTGCAATCGGGTTTGGCACCTTCAGACTTAGTGGGGAGCGTGGCGTAACTTCCATAGTTTCGGCACTCCACCTGGGCTACCGGCTGCTTGATGCCGCCTTCATCTACGAAAACGAGGGTTCGGTGGGCGAAGCGGTGCGCCGCTGCGGAATTCCACGCGACGAAATCCTCATTTCGTCAAAACTCCCCGGACGCCACCACGTCTACAAGCAGGCGCGCCGCATCATTGAAGAGCAGTTGTTCCGGTTCGGGCTCGATCACTTTGACGTGTATCTGATCCACTGGCCAATACCGCGCCTTGAGTTGTACCCACAGGCTTGGCAGGCGTTGATCGATGCAAAGGCAGCCGGATTGATCCGTACGATTGGTGTCAGCAATTTCTTGCCAGAACACCTCGACCGTATCATCGCTGAGACTGGAGTCACCCCAAGCCTCAACCAAATCGAGCGTCATCCCTGGTGGCCATCTGATGATCTGCTCGCAGCGAATGTCGAACGCGGCATTCAGGTGGAAGCCTGGAGTCCGCTCGGCCGGATGACTGATCTGCGCGAAGAACCGATACTAGCCAAGATTGCTGCCAGACACGGCCGCACGCCGTCACAGATTTTGCTGCGTCTGCAAGTCCAAGCTGGCGTTATCCCGCTGCCTAAAGCCACAAGCCCTGAGCGTCAAGCCGAGAACCTGCAAGTTTTCGATTTTGAATTAACCGCCGAAGACTTGGCTGAGATTGCCACCATGGCTCGTGAAGACGGACGTATCACCAACGCCGACCCCATGACCTTCGAACAGATGTAGTCACTTCTAGCTAGTCGTCTGCTATCTCTTGGTGACCCAGCGGTGGGAGCTGGCGCGGGAAACCGTTAGAGCAGCGGCAAGAACTTGCTGAGTTCCCACTCGGTGACTACCGAACGATATTGGTCGTATTCGGCCTTCTTGTTGCGCAAGAAAAACTCGAACGCATGCTCGCCCAGAGTATCAGCGACAAGCTGGGAATCCTCCATCACGTCAATGGCCATCCCCAGGCTGCGCGGCAGTGGTTTGATTCCCATCGCTTGGCGCTGTTTGTCGGTCAGCGCCCAAACGTTGTCTTCGGCACCTTCGGGAAGCTCCAACTCATTCTCGATACCATCCAAACCAGCCGCTAATACCAGCGCAAATGCCAGATACGGATTTGCTCCCGAATCGATAGAGCGAAGTTCAATCCGCGCCGATGAACTCTTATTCGGTTTATACATCGGCACCCGCACCAAAGCAGAGCGGTTGTTTTGTCCCCAACAAATATAACTCGGAGCCTCTCCCCCAGAGATTAGCCGTTTGTACGAATTGACCCACTGGTTTGTGACCGCGCATATTTCAGCAGCATGTGAGAGCAGCCCGGCGATGAATTGCCGCCCGATCTTGGACAGGTTGTATTCGGCAGAAGCGTCATAGAAAGTGTTCGTATCTCCCTCGAATAATGACACATGCGTGTGCATACCCGAACCTGGCGCAGCTGACAACGGCTTGGGCATGAATGAGGCAAACAGGTCTTGTGCGGCAGCGACCTCTTTTATCACCACCCGAAAGGTCATGATGTTGTCGGCTGTTGTGAGCGCATCCGCGTAACGCAGGTCGATTTCCTGCTGTCCGGGGCCTGCTTCGTGATGACTGAATTCCACCGATATTCCCATTTGTTCCAAGATCGTGATCGCATCGCGGCGAAAATCGACAGACGGCGAAGTCGTGGTGTGATCAAAGTACCCATATTGATCTGCGGGAACTGGTACCTGACCTGAGATGATGGGCTGTTTAAAAAGGTAGAACTCAATCTCGGGATGGGTATAAAACGAAAAGCCCATTTGCCCAGCTCTATCCAAAGCACGTCGCAGTACAAAACGTGGGTCGGCGAAAAGCGGGGAGCCATCGGGAAGGCGGATATCGCAAAACATCCGGGCAGTTGCGTGCGTGTCGCCGCGCCAAGGGAGTAACTGGAAAGTGGAAGGGTCAGGGTGGGCGACCATGTCCGACTCGAAAACCCTGGCGAACCCTTGGATAGCCGACCCATCGAAGCCGATTCCTTCGCTGAATGCTCCTTCAATCTCCGTGGGTGCTACTGCTACCGACTTAAGATACCCCAAAATATCTGTGAACCACAGCCTCACGAATCGGACGTCTCGCTCCTCCATCGTATGCAGCACGAATTCAGTCTTTTTATCCATAACTCAATCTTGCCGTTATCTGTGTTTCTTAGAGGTTACGACGCTCTGCCGTCTTGCCATATCGCATAGGATTAAAACATGGGAACAAACCATCCAGAACCGATCACCAGCTATCTGCAACCGCAAATGCAAGCTCCAACCCCGATCTCGAACGAGTCTGGCCGCCGCATGAACAGTTGCAGATTGGAAATGTATAAGATCAGGGCGCTTCAGCCTGAACTTTCCATGGCAGAAATCAACCAGCACATCGAAAAATGGATTGCAATGGGCTGGCAAGTTTTCGCTGTGACACCGTTTGGCGACGCCTCTGGATATGGGAAGATTCTCGTCACCTACGCGAAATACGAGCCAGAACTGCGCTGACTGTGCCTGCTCTCCAGCCAGAAGAAAGACATCGCCTATTCGGGTAGCAGTGCTATCACGTCGATTTCGACCAAGAAATTCGCCAACTTTGAACCCACAGTGGTGCGTGCCGGGTAGGGCTCTTGGAAGAACTCGGCATATACCAGGTTGAATTCAGCAAAGTCGGCGGCTGGGTTTTCTAGGTGAGCGGTCACTTTCACGACATCGTCGAGCGTTGCGCCTTGGGATTCGAGCACGGCAGCAATGTTGCGTAGCACCTGGCGCGTCTGCTCCTTGATGCCATCGGGTATAGCCCCAGTATCGGGATTCTTCGGAACGAATCCGGCGGTGAAGATGAAGCCATTCGCCACGATTCCTTGACTATATGCTCCAATCGGAGTTGGAGCTGCCGTTGTACATACTGCTTGCTTTTTCATGTGACCCTCCTACGAAACCTCGTTTTCGTGACGCGACGCTGCTTTGGTGCCGTGAAGTCACTTACGCCAGCACTGACTCCACCGACACCGAATCGTAGCCAAAGGCTTCGCCGACTGGAGCGCAGACTAGCTGGCCGCCAGTCGTCGAGAGTCCGCGTGCAAGCGCGCTATTGTCGCGTAACGCTTGTTTCCAACCCTTGTTTGCTAACCCGGTGGCATAGCTGAGTGTGGCATTTGTTAGGGCATATGTAGATGTGGCCGGGACTGCTCCTGGCATATTCGCTACGGCATAGATGACCGATTCGCCAACCATAAACGTCGGATCGGCATGGGTCGTCGGATGGGTATCTTCAAAACATCCGCCCTGATCGACAGCGATGTCAACCCAGACACTGCCTGGCCTTGCATTGAGCATCATCTCGTGGGTGACCAGTTTCGGAGCTTTAGCACCAGGTATGAGAACCGACCCAATCACCAGATCAGCCTGCGCCACCGCCTTACGAATGCTGTATTCAGTGGAGAATAGCGTTTCGACCTGGCCGCCAAATTCAGCGTCTAGCTCGGCAAGCCGCTTGAGATTTACATCTATGAGCGTCACATTGGCACCAAGACCGTTTGCGGCTCTGGCAGCATTCGACCCAGAGGTTCCAGCGCCGATCACCACTACATTCATCTTATTGACTCCTGGAACGCTGGTGATCAATGTCCCCGAACCTCCCACATGCTTCAACTGGTGATATGACCCGATGATGACAGCCATCCGTCCCGCAACTTCGGACATTGGTGACAGTAGCGGCAGTGCGCCATCGTCTAGTTGCACAGTCTCGTAGGCAATGGCGGTCGTCTTGGAGCGCAATAGCGCATCCACCTGTGGTTTATCTGCTGCCAAATGTAGATAGGTGAAAATGATCTGGTTTTCGCGCAAATACTGGTATTCAGACGCTACTGGTTCCTTGACCTTAATGATCAGTTCCGCTTCACTCCAAACGTCACCAGCAGCTACCATCACCGCCCCGGCTTCGAGATAGTCAGTGTCGGAAATCCCCGACCCGACTCCGGCTCCGTTCTCGACAAAGACCTGGTGGCCGTGTCCGCATAGCTGATGTACGCCAGCGGGAGTGATTCCGACGCGATTTTCTTGGCTCTTAATTTCTTTCGGGATGCCTATTTTCACTGTGCTCTCTCTCCATTACCATCGGTTGAAAAACTTTGGACTCATATTCTCCTTGCTGAAGCGCAAGATTACAATGCCTTCGCTGGAAAAAAATCTTTCCGATAAACGGGCGATTCAAATAAATACTGGCGACTTCGCCCTTAACCGGGCAAGACGCTAGGCAATTTCTCTAACTCTCGCCAGTCACTAGGCACCCATTCGGGACGCTGATCATAGGCGTAAACGTCGCTGCCGTTGGTGTAGACATACGGGTAGTCGTAATTGACCTTCATCACGCCGCCGTCGGGAGATTCGTAGTTGTCCCGTCCCGTCACGGTGTCAGTCCAGCCTTGCATGACGCGGGAGTTGGAATCGGACGAATGCTGCCACGGGTTGGAGTTATAGCTCTGCTCATAGGCGCGGGCACGTTGCTCAAACTGCTGTCGAAGCGACTCGTTGTAGGCGTTCTTCATGTCGATTTGCTGTTGGACTATCGCCTGTGACACCGCGCTCACCATGCCACTCCATTGCGCAGACAGCACCACGTTATCGAGAAACATCTGACCATCGCCCAGATACTGGTCGAAGGCATCCTCCTGCGCCACATACCAGGCCACACCGAACGGATCATTCCACGACACTTTGTGGCTGACCACGCCGCCAACCTGCCATATCATGGTCATATATGTGAGGGCGACGTTCACCCGAGCAAGATAGGTGACGGAGTCTGCCTCAAACCTAAGCGTCACGATCGATGCGGCACCGTCCACTGCTACCTGCTGGCCACCCGCCTGGCCAGCCTGCCGCAGTTCTGCGTCTAGTCTAGCCACCATAGCTGCAAAGTCCTGTTGAACCGCGTCGGGGAATGACTGCTCAGAGACCACCGAAAAACCTACTGCGTTGGTGATGGACATTTTGATAATGTACTGAGCGTATGCAGCCGGTGACATCTGCCGAAGCATTGGCTGGAGCAGGTCGGGATCCCAGTAACCGTCTTTGTGGGGCTGCCAACTGACCTCCACCTCGTCCACATATGCCGTCGGACTGCGATAGGCAGCTGCTGCCACATCACCGGGAGCGTAGGTAATTAGGAGCGCAGTACCAGGGTATAAACCGGACTGGCCGGTCCACATAACTTGCCCTTCGCTTCGCCAATCCGTCGGGGCATAGGAACGCACCGCCTCCACGTTGTTCATATCTGTGTCATAGGCTGCGATGCGCTGGAACTGAGCCGCTGGGTTAGCGCTGTTTGGCGCGGTGCTGCCCGGCGGCACATCAGTAGGCAGTGGTGCCGCTGTGGGCGGGATCAAAATCGAAGGATCGGGTGTTGGCGTATGGTTACGTCCAGGCACCGGATCAGCTCTGTTTTGCGACGGTGTAGACACAACAATTGTGGCGATCAGCGCAATCACTGCCACGATGCTGACACCGATTGCGACCCACTTGAGAGTGTTGCTGCTAGCTGGCGGTGGCTGTTGCGGATATCCATATGGCTGCGGATAGCCCTGCTGCGGGTAAGGTTGGGGAGGAATTTGTTGCGTTGGATATTGCTGCGGCACAGGCTGGGTCGGGGGAAGCTGTTGTTGCGGGTAGCCTGGAGTGGGCGGCTGGGGTGGATAGCCCTGCGGGGGAAGCGGCTGCTGTGGAGCCGGGGGCTGGTTCGGATGCTGGGGTTGCTGCGGATAGCTCGGGGGGATTGGCGGCTGCCCAGTCATTGCTCTTTCCTCCTTCAAACCGGCGCACGCGCGCCAAGTTCAGCTACAGTGTAGTCTGCAATCCACGCCAGCAACATAGTTAAAGCACTAGCCAGAGGCATGTTTTTATTGAGCGGTGCATCCTGCGACTGAAGCGCAGGACTGCACAAGCCGCTGTCCTTACTCGTAAATCAGGAAGTAAAATACCCACATCACTCGCTATGAGTAAGCACAAGGAAATATGCACACTACCAGTCCTATGCCAACAGCAGTCGTCATCGGCGAAGCGCTGATAGATGTCTTCGAACGTCCTGGCTCTGATCGCAGCGAATACCCCGGAGGAAGCCCGCTGAATGTAGCTGTCGGTTTGGGGCGGTTGGGTAGAGGTGTTTGGTTGGGCACTTGGATAGGAACCGACGCTCGCTCCATGGCGATCAAGGCACACTGCCAGGCATCAAATGTGCAACTTCTTCCCGGTGCTGACCAAGCCGAACGCACTTCCACCGCGAGAGCTTTCATAGACGATACCGGTCATGCTGACTACAGCTTCGATATTGACTGGGAAACTCCTCAGATACCGAAATCCATCGACCCGCTGTTGGTGCACGTTGGTTCAATCAGCGCGGTGTTCGAACCAGGAGCGGCAGACTTGGCCGAACTGGTTCAGAAACTCCGGACTCAAGCCACCATCAGTTACGACCCGAACATTCGTCCAGCGATCATGGATGCACCTACCGTAGTGACAACAAAGGTAGAACGACTGGTTGGTTTGGCAGACATTGTGAAGGCCTCCGACGAAGATATGGAGTGGCTCTATCCGAACGTTCCCCTAACCTGTGTAGTTACCCAGTGGTTAGGGTTGGGTGCCGGAATCGTGGTAGTCACCAAGGGCGAAGCTGGGGTTACAGCTGCGACGGCGAATGTCCCTGCAATTGTTCTTCCAGGTCACGCAATACCGGTGGTTGACACCATAGGTGCTGGTGATGCGTTCATGTCCGGGCTGCTGCATGCCGCCTGGGCTGCGGGTTTGTTGGGTGCGGAAAATCGTACAGCGCTGCGCAATATCAGCACCGATATGCTTGGCCAGCTATTGTCTACAGCGACCGGCTGTGCCGAAATTGCCTGTTCTCGCCCCGGCGCCGACCCGCCTTGGCTGGGCAAGCTTGGCTCCTAACCTCTGCCTTTTCCAGAAAATGTTAGAAAAACAGCGAGCCGCAGCGGAGCCGTGTTATGGTCCGAGAAGCGCCAGCGGGACGACAGCGATGCCATCTGGTCTGCGGTAGGCCCGAGGGCCGGTGCTGATGATGACACGATCAACAAGCCGCGAACCAAGTTGGTTCTCGAGCCAACGCAGATGCTTCCCATCGTTTTCACCGATAGTGTCTGATAGTTTGACTTCAAAGGCAACGCATCGTGTATCACTGGTTTCAACGATGAGATCAACCTCGTGGTCGCCGTTCTTTGTTCGCAGATGGCCAATGTTGGCATTCATAGCTTCTGCAAATACTCGAACTGACAATACTGCTAACGACTCGAATAAGGCACCCAGCCACGTCCCAGCCGCTGATGGCACCACTTGACCATCACCCACTAATAGTCCATGTGCTCCGATCCCAACAAGTCTGGCTGCTAGTGCTGGATCGACTAAGAAGTGTTTCGGAGAATAGGTGAGACGGCTAAGCGGTGCAAATCCAGGAGTCCAAGCATCAAGCCGGTCAATG
>WRJP01000079.1 GCA_009778535.1 Propionibacteriaceae bacterium
AACACTCACTATCAACGGCGACCCAAAGATTTACCAAATGAAGCCAAGTAGCAACAAGAAGACTTGGACTTACACCGGCAAAAATCTCAAAGCTGGAGACCGCACTGTCACTATCAAGACTTACTCAGCCTCAAGTGAACCTGCCAGCAAGAAACTAAAAATAAAGGTAAAGCGCTGAACCGTTTCAAATGCTGAATCTACACCTAAACGCGTTGTGGGCTCCCAACCAGGAGCCCACAACGCGTTTACCTCTGACGTCGATGGCAACTCATCCCTAGTTAAGTCTCCAGCTCTATTCGACAAAGTATGAGTTGTAAGTAAAACTAGATGGCAACTACAGGAGAAGCGATGAAACGAGCACTTCGAGCACTGACGGCCACTATCACGGCCGTGCTATTGCTGAGCGGATGCCTGGGAAACAACCCAAGCGTTGCGGCGACAGTTGGAACTAGCCCTTATATCTCAGAAACGCAATTGACCACGATGGCAAATGCGCTTGCTGAGTTCACTGGAGAGAGAAATTTTTCTCGCTCACAGACCCTCTATTTACTGCTCATTGGGAAAATAGCAAGTGATGCCAGCGGCAACCCGACAATCGGCACCTACGTGAATACAGCCGCAATAGCACAGCTAAAGGCGGCTCCAGACTTAGCTGCATTAGTTTCAAACCCAAAGGCCGAACTGTTCCTTGATGATTTGCTCGCATCCCAGTTGTTAATGGAAGCAGCCAATTCTGATGCGGCAGTAGTTCCAGCCATGCAGGCGGCTTCTATGGAACAGGAAGTCATCGTGCATCCGCGCTACGGAAGCTGGAATCCGCAACAGCTAGCGTTCGACGGCAACGGCTCGCTGTCTCGCCCCGCCTCCGAAGTTCTCCGCTAACGCATCATTTGTTGATGCAACCCAAATAGTCATAACGATGCCACCAACACCAAGTCCGCCAACTGGCCAAGCCTCGCAGCAAGCACTAGACCCAGCCGCAACGATTGCCACACTTAAAACAGCGGCAGATTATCCGCAGTTAATTAGGTTCCTGAATGTCTTTCACCACTTGCGCTCACAGTGCCCTTGGGATGCCGAACAGACTCACCTGTCCTTAGTCAGCTATTTAGTCGAGGAGACGTGTGAAGCCATCGAGGCCATAGAGGCTGGATCAGATTCTGAGTTGGAAGAAGAATTGGGAGACCTGCTGCTACAAGTCATTTTTCACGCTGAAATCGCCTCCGAAACCAAGCGTTTTGACATTGAGTCCATAGCTAAACGCATCGCAGACAAGTTGATCGCCCGCCACCCCTACGTTTTTTCCGACGCAGAACTCCCCGAAAATCTGCTTGGCACCTGGGAAAAGCAAAAGACGATCGAGAAACAGCGAACCCGGCTAACCGACGGCATACCCGAACGTATGTCCGCACTCTCGCGTGCCACGAAAGTATTTTCGCGCGCCGACAGCCACGGCTTCGCAGCATCTGAAATCGGAATCACCCCCCTCAAAGTAGAACCGGCCGAAATTGGCACCCAAATGCTGCGCCTAGCAGCAAGCGCAGTGGCAGCAGGTCTCGACCCCGAACAAGAACTGCGAACAGCTTTACGTACCCTTGAGGCCAAGCTACCCCCGATAGGTTGACCACAGGGGGTCAACCCTGACATTTCCCCATTTATCGCTAGAGAACATTGGTTCAGGTTGTCTGCGCTGTCACAATAGATACTAAGAAATAACGGTACTGGTTGCGTCAATAAGGTTAGGAGTCGCCATGAGCGAGTTAGACCCAAAAAATGATGCGAAATCTGAGGATTTCGTTGCGGATTTCATGACCTCGGTCAACAATGCAGTTGACGCTGCAAACCAGTCGCCGCAAAACGTCACGGTAGCTGCAACTACAGACTCGACTCCAGAAATCCCACACATTACAGAGCCTGACATCCCCATTCCAGATTTAGAACCCATAGCTGCTCGGTCAGCACCCCAGATGGTTGAGCTATCTTTCACACAAACTGAGCCAGTAATCCAAAGCGACGCGACGCTCTCCGAAGCTTCCCCCAGCATCGCCGCTCCTGCCATCGCTGGAAGCTATGCGCTTCCACCCGAGCAGGTAAATATCTTCGGACCATCTTCGTTGGATTTACCCCCACTTGAAGGAATCAATCCCGGGTTGTATCAGACCCCAGCACCCCAACCCCAACCAGCGCCTCTTCCACCAGCTGCAACACAACCGTCAGTCGCTTCTTACGTTCCTCCTGACCCAGCCCAGTATGAGAACTATGCTCCCAACCCTACCTTCACCCAACAGTCATGGCAGCAGAGCACAGTGAACGACCCAATCAAGCCCAGAACCTATCCAGGTGCAGGGCTGCAACCATTCGCTACGCCCAGCTCACAAAGCTCTTTACAAACGGCCTCGGCCGCACATTGGGGAGCACTAATAGGCGACATTCTCATGCCCGTGATTGCTTCAATAGCGGTACCAGCGATTATTCGATCTTCAAATCCAAACGACCCGTTTGTGCGCCAACATGCCACCGAAGCGTTGAATTACGGGATAACCATATTTCTCGGCTTTATCGCTTCGGCATTGTTGACCATATTGGTCTTTGGCGTAGCCGGTTTTATTGCAATCCCGATTCTAACCCTGATCTTCCGAATCTCGGGCGCGATGGCCGCCTCACGTGGAGAGCAATACCGCTACCCGATCAATATCCGTTTCATCAAGTAACGCTAAATGCTTCTATCGTCGGTCACCAGATAAGATTATTCCGTGAAGTTTGGGGATACAGCAGCGATTAATTCCGGTGATACTTTAGATGTGTTTGACGATCCAGGTCCGCGCGACAAATGCGGGGTGTTCGGAGTCCGCGCTCCTGGAGAAGAAATCTCCAAACTGACATATTTCGGACTGTTCGCATTGCAGCATCGCGGGCAAGAATCTGCTGGCATCGCCGTCAGCAATGGTGAACGTATCACCGTTGTTAAAGACATGGGTTTGGTCTCGCAGGTGTTCAATGAGGCCGCTCTCGCATCACTGTGTGGAGACATTGCTGTTGGCCACTGCCGCTACTCAACCAATGGCGCAAGCGGATGGAATGATGCCCAGCCCACATTTCAAGGGCTGCGGAACGGCCACGCACTTGCGCTTGCCCACAATGGAAACTTGACCAACACCGATGAGTTGGAGACCTGGTTAGGTGCTTTGAACCAAACCAGCCAGGTTCCTCGCAAAGTCCGGATGGATTCAACTTCGGACACGGCACTGGTTGCTGCCCTGCTTTCGGAAACTTCAGAAAATGGGCTGGAAGCTGCTGCCCGCCAAGTCCTACCCAAGTTAGTGGGAGCTTTTTGCCTGGTTTTTTGCGATGAAACGACACTATTTGCCGCCCGCGATCCGCAAGGCTTACATCCACTGGTGTTGGGACGGCTGTCGAGCGGCTGGGTCATCGCTAGTGAGAGTTCGGCACTGGACATTATCGGGGCGACATTCATTCGTGAGGTCGAGCCTGGAGAGTTAATCATCGTTGACGACGACGGGTTACGCAGCGAGCGTTTCGCACCCGCAGACCCGCATGGTTGCGTTTTCGAGCATGTGTACTTGGCGCGGCCGGATTCCTTGGTTTCGGGACGTCGCATTCACCTGGTGCGGCAAGAAATTGGGCGCACCTTGGCTATGGAGACTGCCGTTGATGCTGATTTGGTGATTCCTACTCCCGAATCAGGTACGCCGTCTGCGATTGGATATGCCGAGGCTTCGGGCATTCCGTATGGTCAGGGTCTTGTCAAGAACAGCTACGTTGGAAGAACCTTCATTCAACCCAGCCAAACACTGCGACAGTTGGGCATCCGGCTGAAGTTGAATCCGATTCGAGATGTTATTGAAGGCAAACGGCTGATCGTCGTTGATGATTCAATCGTGCGCGGCAATACCCAAAACGCATTGGTAAAGATGCTGCGTGAGGCTGGCGCAGCCGAGGTTCATGTGCGAATCGCCTCTCCGCCAGTGCTGTGGCCATGTTTCTTTGGCATCGACTTCGCCACCCGTGCCGAATTGATTGCCCCCGGGCTGAGCGTGGACGAGATTTGCCGCTCTATTGGGGCGGATACCTTGGCATACATCAGCCTTGAAGGATTGGTGGCTTCGGTGGGAATTCCACAGCGCAAGCTGTGTTGTGCCTGTTTCGATGGCAACTATCCAGTGCGAATTCCTGCCAAACGCGCTATTCAACTTAGTCAAGAAGGAGCAAATGGCTGTGGCTGAGTCAAATACCTACGCGAGCGCCGGAGTCGACATTGCGGCAGGAGATCGCGCCGTTGAGTTGATGAAAGCGTCTGTGTCGGCGGCAACCCGTAAGGAAGTCATTGGTTCAATCGGCGGTTTTGCAGGGCTTTTTGATGCGGCGATGTTGCAGAAATATCGCCATCCGATCTTGGCGACATCCACTGACGGAGTGGGCACCAAGGTAGCAATCGCTTCCGCGATGCAACGTTATGACAGTGTGGGTTATGATCTGGTCGGCATGCTGATCGATGATTTGGTGGTCGTCGGAGCCGAACCGCTGTTTCTCACCGACTACATCGCGTGCGGCAAGGTATTCCCCGAACGCATCGCAGCTATCGTGGGCGGGGTCGCAAACGCCTGCCGCGAAAACAATGTCGCCCTCATCGGAGGCGAAACTGCTGAGCACCCTGGACTGTTAGAACCAGATGAATTCGATCTTGCTGGTGCCACGACCGGCGTTGTGGAAGCAGATGAACTCCTGGGTTCAGATCGGGTGGAAGCCGGAGACATTTTGCTGGCATGTAAATCTTCTGGGCTGCATTCCAACGGTTTTTCACTGGTACGCCATGTCTTGTTGAACAACGGCGGTTATCGGCTCGACCAACACATTGACGAGTTTGGAAAGACGCTGGGAGAGGAGTTGCTCACCCCGACAAAGGTTTATGCGCTCGACTGTCTCAAGGTATTGGCTGCAACACAGGTTCATGCCATGAGCCACATCACCGGCGGCGGGTTAGAAAATAACCTGCTACGGGTGATTCCGGCGCATTTGGGCATTCAGATTGATTGGGAGTCTTGGGAACCCGCTCCGATCTTTGATTTTGTGCAACGCGCTGGGAACGTCTCCCTTGACGATATGCGCACCACTTTGAACATGGGCGTGGGAATGGTCTTAGTACTCCCAGCATCCAGCGTTGACGTCGCCGGGCGGGTTCTCGCCGAAAGACAGGTTGACACCTGGCCACTAGGCATCGTTACCCAAGCTGACTGAGTAGTCTCATAGTCGAAGCCGATGACCTCTCTCCCGCGGGTTGCCTTCTTTCTCGTCATTCTGAGCCTGTGCTCCGTCGCAGCGTCGCAGCATTCGGGTTATGGATACTGCAACTAGCGTGCAGTATGACGAATTGGGGATAGTCCTCTTTTTTGTCATTCTGCGGCGTCTGCTGCGCGCTGCAACTGCGTGCAGTGTCGCAGTATCGAGAATCCATACCACGAACAGTGATTCTTGCATCACTACTGATTGCCCATGATCCCTTCTGAGATTGGCAGAAACCCTTGCCCGTCAGTTGAGGCGCAGCTCCGTCTCGGCAGAGAAAATATGAACTGCATCTGGTTGGGTCGCATTCAGTTTGATCACAGACCCACGCTTGGCAGAAGTACGAGCGCTGATTCTAGAAACTATCTGTGCAGCAGCGAGCTTCTCATCGGGGTCAAGTCCAGCTAGTGTGCCATAGAGGTAGCCGTCTGCGCCCAGCTCTTCAACGACAGCCACGTCGACGCTGACGCCCGCTTCGGCAATCTGGAAGTTTTCAGGACGGATGCCCAAGATCAGCTTCTCCTCGCCCCTAGCCTTCTCCAGGACTTCTCGTGAAACCGGCATCACGTAATCTCCGATTAGCACGCCGTTGTCGACAATAATACCGGTGAGTAAATTCATCGCTGGTGAGCCAATAAAGCCCGCAACAAAAAGATTATTCGGATGGTCATACAACGACAGCGGCGCGTCAACCTGCTGCAGAATGCCATCTTTCATCACTGCGACCCGATCTCCCATCGTCATGGCTTCAACCTGATCATGGGTCACATAGACGGTGGTGATACCCAACCGGTTCTGTAATGCGGCTATCTGAGTACGGGTGGAAACCCGCAGTTTGGCGTCAAGGTTCGATAGCGGCTCGTCCATCAAGAACACCTGGGGCTGACGCACGATAGCGCGACCCATAGCAACCCGCTGCCGCTGACCGCCGGAGAGCGCCTTCGGTTTACGCGAGAGAAATTCTTCCAACCCGAGCAATTTCGCAGCTTCTAAGACCCGCTCATCACGTTCTGCTTTGGGAACTTTTGCCATTTTCAGCGCGAAACCCATGTTATCGGCGACAGTCATATGCGGATAAAGCGCGTAGTTTTGAAAGACCATCGCAATGTCACGATCTTTCGGCGGTACATCTGTCACATCGCGGTCGCCGATATGAATACTGCCTTCATTGATTTCCTCTAGTCCGGCGAGCATCCGCAGTGAAGTAGATTTCCCACAACCCGAGGGGCCGACGAGAACCATAAATTCGCCGTCTGCAATCTCAAGATTGAATTTGTCTACTGCTGGGTGGTCAGAGCCAGGATAAATCCTGGTTGCGTCTTGATAGGTAACGGTGGCCATGCCAAATCATCCTTTCCATGGGCAGGTACGTGCCCAACGATCCGTAGTGGAAGAAGCGCACCCAACTGGGCGCACCTTGATTCTACGCGATGAAACCAACAACCGATACCCCAAAACCAGATTGAGACGATATTTCTTTTCAGCTCCAAGCCGATCCTCTCCCCCACGGCTTTTTACGGAGCCTTTCGTATCCTTCTCGATCGACGAACCTGAGTCACAGATATGGCGTGAGATTCGACAAAAAGCACATGTCAAAACCCAGACGCCAAACCGATACCGGCGTCTTGGAACTCACGAGAAGGATATACTTGGATGCGCAGTATCACTGTGCGACTTACAACGAGGTGACATATGACATGTAATTGCTATGAAGCGGTTTGGCCGCTAGGAAATCAATCGACAGGTAGCGAGGAAGTGGAACGCCTGACTGGTGGTCTGGCAAATGCTCGACTGGCTTTCGCTTGGGATGATCTTTTCAAAGGCGACAAGATGTGGGAGATCATAAAAGAGGAATTACATAGCAAGTGGCCAACTATCACTTTTTTTGAGCCGACAGAGTTTGACAACGTTCACGATGATCTTTCCGATGACGTTAGCTGCAAGGGTCTTGTTGAACAGATGCGAGAGTTGGAGATAACGGCAGCCATCATTGGAGTCGGTGCTTGAGGCAGTTGTACGCCTGCCGTGTTGCGGGCATGCGCAGCTGTCGAACAGCAGCTTGGAGTACCAACTGTCGCTTTAATCAGCGCCGACTTTGAGGCGATGGGTCGAGCCATAGCAAAGGCAAGCGGGCGTTCCGACCAGGCAATCGCCGTATATCCACGTCCGGGGATTATCCAGACCGACGACGAGGACGTCTTCCGAGCCAAGGTCACCAATAGTATCCTTCCTGTCGTCGTCGAAGCCCTCGATGCATCGCCAGAACAGACCGCTTCATCGCCTCAAGCAACAGCGACCAAGACTGGACGTATCGACAAACTGGAGATAGTTTGCTCCGGCAGTTTCGAGGAGGTGCAAGACTACTTCATCGATCAGGGCTGGTCAGACGGGTTGCCGATCGTGCCGCCAACCTTGGACAGAATTAACAAATTCATGGCGCACACCACACGCGAACCTGACGAAGTCTTGGGAAGACTTCTTCCAGAACAGCGCGAAGCTACCGTCTGGAATGTCGCTATTCACGGAGTGATGGCTGGATGCCGCCCCGAATACATGGGTGTCCTGCTGGCGGTAGCCGAGGCAATCAGCGACCCGGTCTTTCATATCCAGGATGCAGGTGCCACACCTGGCTGGGAGCCGCTGATCATTGTCTGTGGGCCGGTAGTCGAAAAGCTCGAATTCAACTGCGAACAAGGAATCATGAGAACTGGTCGACAAGCGAACAGTAGCATCGGTCGTTTCTTGCGTCTTTACACCCAAAACATTGCTGGCATCCGTATCCCCCCAGGTGCTACTGACGCCACAGCAATCGGTACTACATTCAATGTGGCGATGCCTGAGCCTAGGCAAGCCGCCCAAGCACTTGGCTGGCAGACCACCAGCGAAGAACTCGGCTACGGTGCAAACGAGAGCATCGTTATGGTGCAAAGTGTTCGCAACTTGACTTCACCGGTCTATAGCATGGGAAGCACTCCGGACGAGCACCTAGAGGCACTCGCCGAAGCCACACTCGGTGCATTGCGCACCTCAGCACATCATGCCTACAACAGTGGCAGGCAATATCCGGTAATACTGATGAATCCACCAGTGGCAGAGGTGATTGCGAACGCTGGCCTGAATCGAGACTATATCCGCAAGTACTTAG
>WRJP01000080.1 GCA_009778535.1 Propionibacteriaceae bacterium
CTCAACCTTTTTGGCGGCAGCCAGAAATTTCTTTTTTGCTGCAATAGCAAATGTTTCGACATGAGAGCTATAGGCTTAGTCCCATGACTGACATGATGCAGCTTGCTGGCGATTTTGCGTTGCCCACTCACGATGAATGGGAAGGCGAAGTGCTGAAGATAATGAACCGTGGGCGACCGGCCGGAAAAGAACTTGACATTGAGCAGGCTCTTGCGCGTTTGCGCTACACCAGCGTTGATCAACTGACGATTGATCCGCTCTACGACAGCTATGATCCACAGTTGGGATACCCAGGGGTAGCGCCTTTTACCCGGGGTACGACTGTGAAAAATGGCGATATGGATTCTTGGGATGTTCGGGCGTTGCATGAAGACCCGGATGTGGAGTTCACGAACCAAGAAATATTGAACGATCTGGAACGTGGCGCCACCTCGCTTTGGCTGCGCATCGATCCGGATGCCATCGCTGCCGAAAACCTCAAGGCGGTATTAGCTGGGGTGAATCCAAACCTGATATCCATCTGTGTTAGCTCCTACACCGACCAAGAATCCGCAGCGAGAGCCTTGGCGGCATATTGCAAGGCGGAAGGTGTTGGAAGCGGGAATTTCGGTCTGGATCCCATAGGCTTTTCGGCTGGCTTAGACCGTGACCTGGACGCGAACTCCTTGACGCAATGGGTAAAGACAGCCGCGGAATTGCCGAAGTTTAAGGCCATCACCGTGGATTTGCTGCCATACCACAATGCTGGTGCCGGAGATGTTTTGGAGTTGGCGGTAGCTGCCGCCACTGGCCTGGAATATCTGCGGATTCTCTCAGGCGCGGGGCTTAGCGTCACAGACGCTGCAAATCAAATTGAGTTCCGACTCGTGGCCAATGCCGATCAGTTCACTTCGATTGCCAAATTACGCGCTTTCCGCAAGGTTTGGTCGCGGATTACGCAGGAATGTGCCGAACCGGTTGGGGCGGTAATCCATGCTGTTACCAGTTGGCGAATGCTGACCCGTGACGACCCCTATGTGAACCTGCTTCGCAACACGATAGCTACCTTCGGGGCGGCGGTCGGCGGAGCTGAGGCGATTACGGTACTGCCATTCGACGCGGCACACGGTTTGCCCACCAACTTTTCGCGTCGGCTGGCTCGAAATATCCAGCTACTAGCTGACGAAGAAGCTGGCATCGGCAGAGTTAATGATCCGGCCGGTGGGTCATACTTCGTAGAGAACTACACTGACGAGATCGCAGCCAGCACCTGGGCGTTGTTCCAGCAGATTGAAGCTGCTGGGGGAATCGTTGCGGCGCTAAGTAGCGGGTTCGTCACCGAAAAAGTCGCTGAAGTCAATGCCGAACGTGCCAAGCGGATTGCAACTCGAAAGTTGCCTATCACCGGTGTTTCGATGTTCCCACGCGAGGAGGAGTTGACCCTTGAGACTCGTCCGCGCCCAACCGGTGCAACTGCTGACGGAAAGATGTCTAAGGGCTGGCTGGCGTGGAGCAGAGACTCAGAAGTTTTTGAGGCGCTACGTGATCGGGCTAGCGCCTGCGATCCGCAGCCGTCAGTTTGGCTGGCATGTTTGGGAGAAAGGCGTGATTTCGGGGGGCGTGAAGGGTTTACAAAGCCGCTGCTAGCTGTTGCCGGGATTACCCAACAAAGCTCTGAGGGCGGCACAGCCGAAGAAATCGTCGCGCAAGTCAAATCCGCAGGCGCAAAGTTTGTGGTGTTGGCCTCATCAGCCAAGGTTTACGCTGAACAAGCGATCCAGGTCGCTAAAGCCTTGAAAGCTGCTGGAGTTGAAACGATTTACATTGCTGGCCGGAAGGCTGAGACTGGCAGTGCTGAAGCCGACGGGGTGATCGATGGAGAAATCTTCGATGGAATGGATGTGGTCGCATTCCTCTCCTTAGCGCTGGACAAGATTGGAGCCGAAAAATGAGTATCCCGAATTTCACTGAACTTCCATGGAATGCCGAGGCGACATCTGCTGATGCAGCAGCCAAGTTCGCTGCAATAGCAGCGGGTATTCCGGACTTTGAAACCCCCTGGGACACCCCAGATCGAATTCCGGTACCGCCTATCTTCGGAAAATCCTCGCTTGAGGGCTACGATTTTTTGCAGGCCTACCCAGGGATTCCGCCCTTCATGCGCGGACCGTATGCCACGATGTATGTGAATCAGCCTTGGACGATTAGGCAATATGCCGGTTTCTCCACTGCTGAAGAGTCAAACGCCTTCTATCGCCGCAATCTGGCTGCTGGTCAAAAGGGATTATCGATCGCTTTCGATCTGGCGACCCATCGCGGTTATGATTCTGACAGCCCGCGGGTAGCTGGTGATGTGGGTATGGCCGGGGTGGCTATTGACTCGATCTATGACATGCGTCAATTGTTTGACGGTATTCCGCTAGATCAAATGACAGTTTCGATGACGATGAACGGCGCGGTGTTGCCGATTCTGGCGTTGTACATCGTTGCAGCCGAAGAACAAGGCGTGAGTTTGGAGCAGCTGGGCGGCACCATCCAGAACGACATTCTCAAAGAGTTCATGGTGCGCAACACCTACATCTATCCACCCGCACCCTCAATGCGGATTATTTCTGACATTTTCGCATTCACGAGTGCAAAGATGCCGAAGTACAACTCGATCTCGATCTCTGGGTATCACATGTCTGAGGCAGGTGCTACTCCGACATTGGAAATGGCATACACCCTTGCTGACGGTGTGGAATACATCCGTGCTGGTGAAGCGGTAGGTTTGAAGGTAGACCAGTTCGCGCCGCGGGTGTCTTTCTTCTGGGCAGTTTCGACGAACTTCTTCATGGAGGTCGCCAAGTACCGTGCTGCTCGGATGCTGTGGGCACGTCTGGTTCGGCAATTCAATCCCAAGAATCCGAAGTCGATGAGTCTACGTACCCATTCGCAAACTTCCGGATGGTCGCTGACCGCCCAAGATGTGTACAACAATGTTGCGCGTACCTGTTTGGAAGCGATGGCTGCCACCCAAGGGCATACCCAATCGCTGCACACCAACTCACTCGATGAAGCTATCGCGCTGCCGACAGATTTCTCGGCTCGTATTGCTCGTAACACGCAGCTTTTCATTCAGCAAGAGTCTGGGACGACGCGGACAGTCGACCCTTGGGGTGGTTCGGCCTATGTAGAGTATCTCACCTACAACATGGCTAAGAGCGGTTGGGAGTTGATTCAAGAGGTCGAGGCGCTCGGCGGTATGGCGAAAGCTATTGAGCAGGGTCTACCGAAGATGCGCATTGAGGAGGTGGCTGCGCAAGCTCAGGCGCGTATTGATTCGGGTCGACAGCCGCTCATCGGTGTGAATAAATACACCATTGACAATGACGCAGTTCCTGAGGTGTTGAAAGTCGATAACCGCAAGGTGCGCGAGGAGCAGATCGCCAAGTTGGAGCGACTGCGTGCCGAACGTGACCCGCAGGAAGTTCAGGCGGCGTTGGACAAGCTGGCTTGGGCTGCGGGAAATCCTGACCCGACTGATGCTGAACGTAACCTGCTGAAGTTGACGGTTGATGCGATGCGTGCCAAAGCGACGGTTGGTGAAGTTTCTGAAGCGCTAGCGCAGGTGTTTGGACGGTATCAGGCGGTGATTCGCACTATTTCTGGGGTTTACAGTTCCGAATATGGAAAGAGTGACAAGATGGATGAGGCGCGGGCGCTGGTAGCCAAGTTTGAGGAAGCGGCAGGTCGTCGTCCTCGTATTTTGGTGGCGAAGATGGGTCAAGACGGGCATGATCGCGGGCAGAAAGTCGTATCGACGGCATTTGCTGACATTGGTTTCACTGTCGATGTTGGGCCGCTTTTCCAGACCCCACAGGAGGCGGCGCGTCAAGCCGTGGAATCTGATGTTCACGTAGTAGGGGTTTCTTCACTGGCTGCCGGTCACCTCACCTTGGTACCGCAACTGCGCGAAGAATTGGACAAGCTGGGACGTTCGGACATGATGGTTGTGGTGGGTGGAGTCATCCCGCCGCAGGACTTCGACGAGCTGCGTGCTGCCGGCGCTGATGCAATCTATCCGCCTGGCACTGTCATCCCGAACGAAGCCATCGAGTTGCTCCACAAGCTGCTTGACCGCCTGGATGTGATCACGGACTGAGGGTTTCTTACCTCAGCATTTTGCTCTCTGCTGGGGAGAAGGCGCTGCTGTGATGAGTGGAAGCTCTTGATAGACCACGGCAAGTTCTTGTTATGAGAACTGTGGTGAATCCCGATAGGAGTGTGATGTGCTGAAGAGGTTAAAGTTGTTGCTAGCGGCGATTGTGCTTCTTAGTCTGTCTGCTGGTTGTGTTGGTGAACCTCCTGTGTCTGATAAAGATTCGATCACACTGGTCATTCCGTATGTAACTGAGGGCAGCGGTGCTTCAATAAACACGATTGGTCGACTGCTGGGTGCGCACTTGGAAGAAACACTAGGAGTTCGAATCCAGGTTCTCAGTGCTGATACACCGTACTCTGGCGGTTGGAAAGGCATTCTGCGCTTGCTTGGCGCCGCGCCAGATGGAAAGACTCTATTGCTCGCGGCGGGATATCACTTCACAATTGGTTCCCAAACTCAAAGTGATTTCGATCCATTTGATTTGACGTTTATTGCATCAACGCATGAATCTGCACTGGGGCGTTTTGTTCGCGCCGACTCACAGTTTAATACATTGGAAGATTTGATAGCTTTTGGTCAGGTTGAAGGAAATAGAGTCCCTGAGGTTCAAAATGGAATAGGTTTCATTGCCAGCCATCTGCTTTCTGAAGCTGTCGGTGGATTTAACTATTTGGATCTTCCCATTGACGGACACGTTGATTCGGTGGCGTACCTAGCAGAAGACATTTATTATGTGAAAATGGCTCATGGTTCGGTTGCCGAAGCGTTGCCATTTTTGGAAGCTGGCCTAGTTCGTCCGCTCTTAATCGAGTCTGAGAATTGGCCGGACAATCTAGTACCTTCCGGTGTCCCTACCAGCGGCGATGTTCCTTCGACTAAAGATTTGTATGGCTATTCAGTTACGGAGTCAGCACTGTTATTAGCGCCGCCTGGATTGCCTGAAGAAACCAGAATAAGGCTAGAGCAGGCTGTGGAGGCTGCCCTTGCCGACCCGCAAGTATTTGAGGAAATGTCGAAGACTGGCGAGATTATCCGCTTCATGTCAGGAGCGCAAGCTAGAACGTACACTAAGCAAGTCGCTGATATGTACACACCAGTACTTGAGTACTTTGGCTATCTCGAATAACTCCCAGACGTGGAGCCTTCGCTTGCGCGGTTTCGACCTTTGGGATTTCGATACGGCCTTCAGCCTACTCAATCTGCTAGCGCAGTTTCGATACACAAACCTGTGGTTTGCACCCAACCATCGGGTACCGGCGGCAACCCGCAGGAGAGGCTGGGCTTAGCCAGCGTGGTGAGGCTGGTGGAACTTGACTGCGGGGTGGAAGTTGGCGCGGCGGATGGTACGGCGGAAGGCCGCTAACACTGGGGAGCCGACCAGTATTAGTAATGCTGAGTTGGTGATGGCGCGCCCTGTGTCCCACACGGCTGTAGAGGTGAAGAGAGTAAACCAGAAGAAGCGCTTGAGGTTGTCCAGCAAAGCTCCCCCCGGGATATAGGACAGCTCGGTGGTATCACCTTCCGTCGCCCCTAGGACGTAGGGCCAGAACCACAGATTCATCATCGCTCCAAAAAGGTAGGCAACGATAATCCCATAGCACACCAGCATGGCGATTTCAGCTAATCCGCGAATCGCACGACCAAAGCAGCGTTGCGGCAGCAAACCTGCTCCCATTCCTATCCAGGCTGATGCGAGCATTTGGAAGGGCATCCAGGGGCCGACCCCTGCGGTCAACAACGCCGAAGCAAAGATCGAGGTGCACCCCAACACGAAACCAAAACCTGGCCCGAATACGCGTCCGGCCAAAATCAACAGAAAGAAAACCACCTCTACGCCGCCAGCTCCAGCGCCCAAGGGTCGCAGCGCCGCATTTACGGCACTGAGGACACCCAAGATAGCCAGAGTTTTCGCGTCCATCCCTTTTTCTGAAAGTTGCGCGAGAACTAGGAAGAACAACAAAGGGAGAATCAAAATAAAAAGCAGGGGAGCGGCGACTAGCTGCGCGCTTTCCCCATGCGAGCTACCCGCAGTTGGTACCCCAGCAAAAAAAGGCCAGCCGAACATCACCAATCCGGTGAACGTCAACACCGTCAACATCAGTGCGGATTTCCACTCCAGCCGTAGTGGTTGATCTGGCGATAGCTCGCGCTTCATCGGGTGCCCTCACTTTGGAGCGCTTGACCAACCTGATACGGTGTCAGCCAACGCTGCGGATAAAGTACCTTGGCCACCTGCGGGGCAAAGAGTGCCGAAGTTCCCAATACCGTCGCTGCTGCGTCAGCTTGGATCACTTCTCCGGTGGCCATCACGATAATCCGATCTGCGACAGCCGCAGCAAATTCAACATCATGGGTTACCACACCCACTGCGCGTCCCTGGGCGGCCATCTCCGCCAGAATCTGGGCAAGGGTGGCTTTGGCCGGATAGTCCAAACCGCGGGTTGGTTCATCAAGCAATATGACCGCAGGTTCGGAAGTCAACTGGATGGCTAACACCAAGGCCAGCTTTTGCCCCTCCGACAAATCGTGGGGATGAGTTGCTGGATCAACATGTGGAGCCAATGCTTCAAAAATTCGATGGCACAGTCCCAGCTCACAGCCGTTCTCCGCATCAGCTCCCTGACATTCGGCGGCCACACTGGACAGATAGAGCAGATCGGCGGCGGTCTGTGGAACTAGGCGTACGAAGTGGCGTATCTGCTTAGCTGACAGTTTCTCTAAAGAGGTGCCATTCACGGAAAAACTACCCGTTACTAGGGGCAACAAACCAGTGACAGCCCACAGCAGGGAGGACTTTCCTGATCCGTTGCGTCCCATCACGACCGTAATCATTCCGGCGGGAACTTCAAGCGATACGTTCTTGAGAGCTAAGGTACGCCCATATGCCAGCGTCAAGTTGTTCACTACTAATCCGCCAACGCAGGTAGGCTCACCCAACCGTACCGACGACTTTCCTTCTGCGGGCGGAACCCGCCCATATTGATCGGGATCGTGGTTTGCAACCGTAGCGCGCAACTGGTCAGCGAACTGGCGGGCTTCACGCACCGACAGCGGCACCTGGTCGAATCCGGCTTTGCGCCCCAGTTCCACCACCGGCGGTATCAGCGGGCTGGCCGCCATGATCGTGCGGGTCTGGCCGGAGATGATCGACCCGTCTGGTTGCAACAGAACCATCTGGTCGGCATAACTGGCAACTCGCTCTAGGCGATGCTCGGCTATCACAACTGTGAGCCCAAGATCGTGTACCAAACGTAACAGCGCTGCCAAAACATCTTCGGCAGAAACCGGGTCTAAGGCCGAGGTTGGCTCATCCAGCACGAGTGTTCTTACCCCTGCTGCTAACACAGCGCCAATAGCCACTCGCTGTTGCTGGCCTCCCGACAGGGTACGCAACCCACGCCGTCGTAGCTCGGCAAGACCCAGGATATCCAAGGTTTCCTCAACTCTGGTTCGCATCATCGCCGGATGAATGCCCAGTTGTTCCATGCCGTAGGCCAACTCCTCCTCAACAGTGTCCATGACGAAACCAGCCAGGGGATCCTGTGCGACTACCCCGACCAGATGTGCAAGCTCCCGTGGCGGGTGATCGGCAGTGTTGAGGCCGTCAATGATGACCTGTCCGCTGAGTTCTCCACCGGTGAAATGCGGTACGTGGCCGTTGATAGCTCCCAGTAGCGTCGATTTACCCGATCCAGTACGTCCAGCAATCAGAACCAGTTGCCCCTCGGCAAGGGTGAGATTGATGTCGCGGAGAATAAATGGCGATTGTGGAGTGTAGCGGATCGAAACGTTCTCAAAGACGATCATGGGCTCGCTCCTCGACTGGTGCAGGTTGCTGCGGTGAATCCAAGACTTCCGGAGCCGGAGCCAAGATCGCCGGAAGGATGAGTACGACCACTGCTGCCAACGCCCAGGCCGAGACCGGTGGCCATCCCAGAGGCTGTACTGCGGGATGAAGCACCTGGATTTGTGTAGCTCCCACCGCGAAAATGCCGATACAGGCCGCGATTCCCGAGCCTAAAACCAACCATTCCGGTGCAGCCATTGGATCAGGACGGTAACGAGTGCGCTGCACTCGCCTACCCGATAACCGCAAGCCGATCAATCCGGCCAGCCCTCCGGTAACTATCATTGGGACTCCCATCCAAGGCGGTGTAGTCCCAGTGTCTAGGAGTCCGTAAACTCCGA
>WRJP01000081.1 GCA_009778535.1 Propionibacteriaceae bacterium
GCCAAATCTATCGCTACCTCAACAACCCAACCCAACCAGAAGCCACTTGACAAACCATAGGAGAGTCGAGAACCAGGAACCCCGCTAGAATCCGAAGCGCCACAAAACCACACAACAACACCCCGCTAGAATCCGAAGCGCCGACAAACCGGCTGTTTATGCTGGAAATTCACCGAGCCATGCAAAAGTTTTCTGAACAAGACATGTATTTAATAGTGAGAAGCGACGGGGTCGCAATGCTGATATTCTGAGCGCAATGCAGAGATGCTTTGTGCGAAAACTGCTATCTCGTAGGCAAAATTAATATCAGGACTAAGCGGGAGGTTTTGCAAATGGGCAAGTTCAAAGTGAAGAAAACCAAGTCTGGGAGCGGTTTCGTGTTCAGTCTGGTTGCTGGCAATGGAGAAGTGATAGGTGTCAGCGAGGTTTACAACACGAAGGCAGCGTGCATGAAGGGCATCGAGAGCATCCGCAATAATGCGCCAAAAGCGAAAATCGAGGATCAGACCGCCGGCGGTAGTGCCACCAATCCGAAATTTGAGATCTACAAAGATAAAGCTGGCGAGTTTCGCTTCCGGTTGAAGGCGACAAACGGTGAAATAATTTTGGCATCGGAGGGTTACAAAGCTAAGGCCAGTTGCCTAAATGGAATTGATAGCGTGGTGCGGAATGCGCCTGATGCTCAAGTGCTGGAAGTAAGCTGATCGAGTTCATTATCTTGCTGTAGGAAGCATGGGCATCACGGTTTGAGCCAAAATCTTCGCTTCAGCTCCAGGCATTACGAGAAAGACTGGGTACTGCCTGACGAGGGGTGCCGTCGGCGCACTCGGTAACTCACCTTTGCTGGCAAAACAGAGCTGCTAGACCAGTCTATTGACGCTGCTGGGTGCCTAGCGAACATGAGATAAACTAGACACCTACGCCAAGGGCACGACTTCATTCTTTGGCGACAATAATATTTCGCCAAGTGAGATGATGATGGGCGCTCCGGACAAAGTCTCCGTTTTCGAGTCGTTACGCATACCGAATTACCGGCTTTTCTGGATTGGCGGGCTCATTTCCAACATCGGAACCGCGATGGCTCGTGTTGCACAGAACTGGCTGGTTCTCACCGATCTTGGCCCCAAGTCAACCATTCCGGCACCGTTGGCACTTGGCTTCGTGACAGCAGTACAGTTCTTACCTTTCATCTTGGCTCTCCCGTGGACCGGCGCAGCAGCGGATCGCTTTCCAAAGCGCTGGGTGCTACAAGCGGCACAGGTGGCGATGATGTTGTCTGGTCTTACGCTCGCTGTGCTAATACTCACCAACCAGGCTCAGCTGTGGCAGGTGTACGTTCTGGCCTTCGCAACTGGAATAGCAAGTGCTTTTGAAATACCCTCACGCCAAGCAATGGCTCCTGAAATTGTGCCGACGCGCCTCATTCCAAACGCCGTAGGCCTGAACATAATCTCTTTTCAAAGCGCCCGACTCATCGGCCCTGCGGTCGCTGGAATCATGATCGCACAGTGGGGTGTCGGCCCTGCATTGCTGGTGAACGGACTGAGCTTTATCCCAGTCATTGCCGCATTAGCAGTTCTTGATGGCGCCAAGATGACGCCTGCCCCTCGCGCTGAAGCCAAACATGTAATCCGTGAAGGGTTGTCCTACATAAAAGGTCGTTCCGACATAGTTTTCATCCTCTTAGTTACGCTTTCCTTTGGCATGTTTGCGATGACTCAAGAAATAACCAGCGCGCTGGCAGCAGATCAGATATTCCAGGTGGGTTCTGAGGGGTATGGTTTTCTAGTTTCGATATTGGCTATAGGTTCAATGGCTGCTGGAATACTCGCTGCCCGCCGCACCCGCGCTAGGGTTCGCACTATCATCGCTGCAATGGCTGGTTTCGCGATTTGCTCCACCGTACTAACAGTCTCGCCCAACTTTTGGGTTTTTGCCATCACGCTTGCACCCATAGGTTTCTGCATGCTCACCATCATGAGTTCCTGTAACACAACAGTACAAATGGCGACCGATCCAAGAATGCTGGGAAGGGTGCTGGCAATTTATCAGGGAGCCCTTCACGGCGGACAGCCACTAGGCGGAGCATTCGTCGGCTGGGTCGGCAGTGTGTTCGGACCAAGAGCAACGCTGGCAGTCGGTGCCATAGCAATGGGACTCGCCGCCATCGCAGCCGCACTATATTTGACACGCCGCAACGGATGGGATTGGCTCCGCCGCGACACAAAGGAAAACGACAATCCCGCTGCGCCAGATGGCGACGCGCGTTGACCCTCTGGTGGATTGACGTGTTGTGCCTGTTGCTCCAGAGACTCTCGGAACGCAACTGACGAAGTAGAAGTGGTATTTCTGGCATGATAAGTGAAATCGAATCGAACAAGGATTGAGGTATTCAATGGCTAGTAATCAAGTCGCCCGTCAGAAGATTTTCAGAGGGTTCACTCAAATCCTTGCTGGTATAACGCTTACTATTGGCATGTTGTGGCTCTCTGGTTGTTCGACTCCGGCAAACATCGAAGTAGCAGGGGCAACAATTATTGATGTCCGTACCAGCGCAGAATACGCTGCTGGTCACATTCAAGGCGCAGTCAACATTGATGTGCAAGCGGCAGACTTTGCCACGAAAATCGACGCCTTACCGAAAGACGGCTACTACATCGTCTATTGTCGCTCTGGCGGTCGTTCTGCCGCAGCAGCACGAACCATGAACTCAGCCTCTTTCACCAACGTGAAAGATGCAGGTGGCATGGAAAACGCAGCAAAAGCGTTAAACCTTCCGATTGTGACATGAGCAACTCATGCACCTTCGTGTGTTTTCTTCAACAGCCCAACTAGTTTGGCACCACCGATAGGAAGGGCTAACCAGCAGGTGAGATTACCTCGCACACTTTTCCGGTTTCGTCCAACACGACAAGGTTGGCTTTGGAACCTGGAGTGAGTCTGCCTACATCGGTGAGTCCTAGATAATTTGCAGGGTTCAACGTGACAAAGCGGACGGCTGTTCCAACAGGTATGCCGCACGCCACAGCATTGCAGAGAGCGTCTTGCAGGGTGATCGTGCTGCCAGCAATCGCGGCATTGCTTACCAGTCGTGCCACGGAGCCAGTTACTCGCACCGGTAAACCACCCAGTGAGTAATCTCCGTCTCCCATGCCGGTCGCAGCCATAGCATCGCTAATCAATACCACGCGGTCAGGGAACGTTCGGCACACGAAAGCAGCTAATTCTTTGTCCACATGATACGTGTCGAAAATCAACTCCAACCAGACAGTATCTGCACAAAATCCTGCCAAAACTAGACCAGGATCACGCTTAGCTAGTTCAGGCATCGCATTAAACAGATGTGTGATGCCAGTAGCCCCTGCCCGGAACGCCGCTGTCGCAGTCTTGAAGTCGGCAGCAGTATGCCCTAGAGCAGCCACTATTCCAGCTTCACGCAGTATCGATATCGCAGCCATTGCGCCATCCAATTCTGGGGCTAAGGTCACCATCCGAATCAAACCTGGTTCGGTATTCAAAAGTTGCTCAACCGCAGTAGCAGACGGTTGCGTCAACTTCTCCAGATCATGCGCACCTTTATACGCTGGCGAAATCCAAGGCCCTTCCAGGTGAATTCCAGCCAACTCACCGCTGTGGACTAACTCAGAAAGAGCTGCAACTTGCTCGGAAAGCGCAGCGATAGAATCGGTAACCAGCGAAGCGATCATCGTCGTAATGCCGTGCTTACGATGAGCCGCTAACACCGTCCGAGCAGCAGCCACACCACCGCTGAAATCTGCCCCACCGCCGCCATGCGAATGCACATCAACAAAACCTGGAGCGATAAAACCAGCAGGTGCAAAATCAGGGACACAGTTGAAAGTGCCTGGCTGGTTAGCAACGATCTTCCCATCGTTGATTTCTAACCAGCCAGGCTTGAACTCGCTAGACTCGGCCTGCCAGATATTTCCACTCAATATCATTTCAACTCCAAACCGAACAGCTCACGACGAATAATCATCGAGCCGGGTATGTCTGCTCAACTGGCAGACTGCGCCAAATAGTAGTCTTTCAACTCTAACTGTGCCGCTGCTGCTTCGTCGATGATAATCGTCGCACTTTCGTGAAGCTGTAGCACAGATGCCGGACACATCGCCTGAACTGGACCTTCAACTAGTGCCTTTACCGCGGCAGCTTTGCCCACACCAGTCGCCACCAACACACAGTGACGAGCTTCCATGATTGTCCCAAGCCCTTGTGTCAAGCAACGGGTGGGAACCTCAGCAATCGAGGAGAAAAAACGTGCGTTGTCACGACGAGTTTGTTCAGTCAACGGCACCATCCGGGTTCGAGAACTCAGTGACGAAATAGGCTCGTTGAAACCGATGTGACCGTTCGACCCGACACCGAGAATCTGAACGTCCACCCCACCAGCCGCCTTTATCGCCGCATCGTAATCAGCACCTGCTTTCTCCAAATCAGTTGCAGCACCGTCCGGAACGTGAACCCGTTCAGGAGCCAACCCCAAAGGTTGGGTGACAGTTCGTCGAATTACCTCGCGGTAGCTCTCTGGATGCGAAGTAGGGAGACCAACATACTCATCCAACGCAAAAGCTGAGGCTTGCGACAGATCAAGTTCACCTAGATCGATTAACTGTTTCAAGGCCGCATAAGTAGACAGTGGCGACGAGCCTGTTGCGACCCCAATAACGACATTCCGACCAGTTGCTTGCACTGCCTTCGTAACTTTGGCAACTTTTGCAGCGGCCGTTGCACCAATTTCAACCTCCGTGTTACAGATGATTACTTCCATGCATTTCTCCCTTTTCCTCACGTAGCATCCTAGTATTTACCACCGAAACCATATGGTAACTCGCCGTCGCCTACTGCACCGATTGCAAGCGTCAACCACGACTGATCGCCAACTCTGCTGATTTAGTCTGCAACATTATTGCGGCAACAAAGACCGCAACCAGCCGTGGCAGCGGTAGTCGCAAGCTGAGCATCACAGTGCAAATTTAACCTCTGGCTTGAGCCTGAAGGCTCACCGCGTTTAAGAACATTGTGATCGCCTCGTTGAGGGTCTGTTCTGTGGTGCTTTCGATGCTCAGCACTGAACCTACCACCGCCAATGAGTCATAATCGCGTACCGAAGTGAAGGTAGTGAGTCGCCGGGTCTCACTCACGCCGCCTTGAGTTTGCGTGAAAGCAGAGGCACAAGCTGCGATAGTGACCTCAGTCACGCCTAATTCCATAACTTCGGGCGCATGAACTTGCTTCACATTCGGCATATCGGAAAGCATTTCATCCTGCACAGCTGAGCATAACAAAGTCGCTGGTATACCGCGGTCTGCTTGGAACGCCTCCAAGAAAAGCATGGCGTTTTTACCAGAGAGCACATAGAAATTCTCATCGGCCTCTGCTATTTCCCAACCAGGAAGCAAGGCCGCTGTGATACCGAACCCCAAATTTAACTCCCCCGAGGTTGGCACGGGCTGCGTCGGTACCGGCGGCACCGCAGTAGGAGTGGGCTGCTTTGGTGTCAATGTAGGCTCTGGGACATTCGTTGGAGTCGAATCCGGCGTTTGTATTGGTGTCGGGTCGACTGTCGGAGTAGAAGTTGGAGCAGCAGTCGGCATCGTAGTTGGAATCGCGACGGGTTCGTCGGGTTTGTTACCAGATAGCCAAAGAAATGCGCAACCGATAATGGCCAACACCGCTATGGAAGTAATGACAATCATCAAGACATTCTTCGACGATTTCGTTGTGCCACCTGGCGGCAAAGAAGTGTAACCAGGTTGCGAGAAGGAACCAGCATAGGGCTGCGCATACCCAGTTTGCGGATAGGGCTGTGCCGGTCGCGCGGCATACTGCGGCGTTGGAGCGTATGGCTGCGGCGGCGCACTCGGTCGCATTGGAGCAGGATAGGTTGGCTGCGGCGCGGGCTGGGCTGCGTAGTTCGGAGCCGGCTGAGGCGGCACTTGCGGATTATAAGGATTTGGAGTTTGCTGGCTCATGATTACTCTCCTTCTCCGATGCTGGAAACCTCTAGCGGAGTATCCGCTGCACCAGGTTCGGGCTCTTGTGCCACGACGCTGGTAGGCACTACCGCAGCTTCAGTTTGTGTGCCACAGGCGTTGCAGAAGTTTGCCGCCGGCATCAGCGGCATTTCGCACTTGGAACAAACTTTCATATCTGCTTTGGAGACCCCACCGAAAAACTCGGAACAAGCTGCTGTCGTAAGCGCTCCTTCCATCAGACCGAGCTGCAAGACTGCGCGAATCCGCAAAATCAACAATCCTAAAATGATTGCTCCAAAGATGATCTGCAAGAAAATCGCCAACATCGGCGTGCCAACGAAACCTAACAGATATATCCCGAGTGCGTACACCGCATTTGCGCCAACCGCTATGCCAACCGCCACGAAATATCGCGGCGAGAAGCCATCGTAGCCCTTCCCTAATCCGGCGAACTCTGCCGCCGCCAAGCCAGACGCAGTACCGATGATCAGCGGCTTAATCAAACCTTCCAGAAGAATCAACGGTGCCCACTGGCCAGGTTCGGCACTAGCCAAACCTCCAGTCAGCAAATCCCACTGTCTAATCAGCGTGTCGCCTGCGGCGTACGCAAGACCACTTGTGATACCGAACGTCACGCCATCCATCAGATCATCGAATTTGGGGCGCGAAGCCAACAGCACTGGACCCAACTGGCGAATGATTTCACCCACGATAGGTACGAGCAAGACAAGCAGCAAGATAGCTATCGGACTTGGAGAACTTGGCACCCCGCTCAGACTCACCCGCATCGGCAACCAGCCCTTCCACACCAAGCTGAACCCCACGCTGAGCGCCCCAGTCAACGCGAAGGCTATTCCGACGACCAGAACCGGCGCGTCCTTCCACAGGTTGACGTCGTAGAGATAAGTAAGGTAGACGACTGGAACGGCGAAGGCAGCGACCAGTACGGCAATTGGTAACGCTCCGAACAGTGAAGCCAGCAACGCGACACCGATAGCTATTGTGAAGGCGATCCGATATGTCTGAGGATGGCGTGTCGCACCGCGCGGCATGATCGATGAAACAATAGCAAACGACGCTACCGGCTCGTCAGGCTTGGAAAAAAAACGACGTTTGATGTCTTGATCGTCTGGATACAAGTCGGTTCCGCAACTCTGACAGTAGTCGGCGACATCCGGCAAAGCAGTTGAGCACGCTGGGCAAATCATGTCTCAAACCTCCCATTTCAACAATGATTACCGCACCATCCTAATGGGGTGAAAAAGGATTTGTTAGAGGGCAAACGACCTTAATCCCCAATTCTTACCAGCTCAAAGCTGATTAGCGCTCCAGCAAGGTGCCTTGCACTGTTGTAATGAAATTATCTAACGAATCTGGCAGGTACTTTAACCGCCAATCAGCAGGAGCGTCATACCAGGAAACATCTGTGGCGACGTACTCATTGTTAAGGTCACAGCTGACGAGCGCGTCGAGCCACCGATCCCAACCACCGAGCACAATTGCGTACGGCAAGATCAGCGAAACCTGTTCGATCTCCCGTTCACGCAGTAGTTGGCTGGTGGGCTGAGTTTCCAAGGTGATTGTCAATAACTGTAAGCCTCGTAGCATTCCTGCACCTTTACTGGTACGTGCCGGCATTTCCTGTGCCACGAAGATAACGCCTAATGCAAGAACCAATAGCATCAAACCCGTCAACCCGAAACTCGTCAACCACGCCAACAATACGGTTGCTACTACTGCCAGACCCAACACGATCCAACCGATTCTGCTCCAAATATTCCGGATGGAATCTGGACGGCGAGCGAAATAATCCTGCGCCACAACTTCGTCATAAAGCTGTGATTGCACTTCACCGATCACCGCTGGCACTGAGCTAGTGAGATCGGAAACTGTAGTGGCAGCACTTCCAACGGGCGCAATAGCCTCAAGCAAAGTACGCTCGTAGCGATACAGCGATTCGGTATCAATGTCTCTACGAGTGAAGGTCCATTCGGGCGGGGAGAACGGTGTTTCGCGTGGCAATTCTGTGATCTCAAGGTAGCCTCTCACAGCAAGATCCAATATCGTCGCGGTAATGTCAACAGGATCGACGCTTTCGTCAACCACCGTTCCAATCAGACCCGGGGTGATACCCTCCATTACTCGGAATTCAGATTGACCTTCAGCAATCGGGTGGAACTCAGCTACCGCGATGGCGTTGCCGCTGGCAAAGTCAGTTCCGAAACGCCGGTGAGTCAAGAACAGCGCGAGTGCTCCGACTATCAGAATTCCAAGCGCTATCAACAATTCGAGTGGTGCCACGCT
>WRJP01000082.1 GCA_009778535.1 Propionibacteriaceae bacterium
CTTGTCACTCCAAAGTCGAAAGCAGTTAAGACTCTGCTATCAGAGGGCACTATTCCATGTCCCATCACTGCAACCAGGGTTGGCGTCTTCGGGTCAGTCATATAGTCTCGTCCAAGCTGTCGGGGTACGGAAACTAGCATATAGCTTTCGGGTAAACTGTCACATTATTTAAGCAAAAGCATAAAGTGTCGCTACAGCTATTTAGCGTTTTGTATCTGTTTTACCCGTAGATTGCTTGCATTTTCGGGCTGAAGCGACGTATCGCAACGCAACCAGCGAAGCGATACGCGTAGCTGTGAACGCTATTCAACTTTTAGATATCGAAGTACAGTTCAAATTCATGCGGATGCGGGCGTAGCTGAATCGCCTCGATATCGCTTCGTTTCATTCTTACCCAGGTTTCAATCAAATCGCCGGTGAATACATCTCCGGCCAGCAGGTAGTCGTGATCTGCTTCAAGTGCACCCAACACTGCTTCCAAAGAAGATGGGAGCCGGGGGATGTCAGCATGGACTTCTGGGGGCAGTTCATACAAATCCTTATCGACTGGAGGCAGTGGCTCGGTTCGGTTTTGGATTCCATCCAACCCCGCAAGGAGCATGGCCGCGAACCCCAGATATGGATTAGACGAAGCGTCGGGGCACCGCGCCTCCAACCGTTTCGCCTTCGGATTTGAACCCGTAACCGGTATCCGGATAAACGCGGAACGGTTCCGGGAACTGTAAACCAGGTTTATCGGGGCTTCAAAGCCTGGAACCAGCCGGTGATAGGAATTCATCGTTGGGTTGGTAAACGCCAGCAACGACGGGGCATGTGCGAGTAGCCCGCCGATATACCAGCGGGCAAGATCAGACAAACCGGCGTATCCAGCTTCGTCGTAGAAAAGCGGGATGCCGTTCTTCCACAGTGATTGGTGGACGTGCATTCCCGACCCGTTGTCGCCAAATATCGGCTTCGGCATGAAAGTTACGGTCTTGCCTGCTCCCCAGCCGGTATTCTTAACGATGTACTTGAATTTGAGCACATCATCGGCGGCGGCAAGCATGGTGTTGAAGGTGTAGTTAATCTCGGCTTGTCCACCAGTCCCGGCCTCATGATGGGAGCGTTCAACCAATAATCCAGCCGTTTCCAAATTAGTGACCATCTCATCACGTAAATCTGCAAAGTGATCTAGCGGAGGTACCGGAAAATAGCCGCCCTTGTACTTCACTTTGTAGGCGCGATTGCCGCCTTCCTCCTCGCGCCCCGAATTCCAAGCCCCGGCTTCAGAGTCGAGGTAGTAGAAAGACGCGTTTTCCTTTGTTTCAAAGCGCGCAGAGTCGAAAATGTAGAACTCTGCTTCAGCTCCAAAGAAGGCGCTGTCGGCAACGCCGGTGCTCGCCAAATAGCTTTCGGCTTTGCGTGCAATGTTTCGCGGGTCACGGCTGAAAGGTTCTTTCGTCAACGGGTCGTGTACAAAGAAATTCAACGCCAAGGTTTTTTTGGCACGGAACGGGTCGATGAACGCTGTAGTCGGGTCGGGCAGCAGCACCATGTCAGATTCGTGAATCTTTTGAAAACCCCGAATCGAAGAGCCGTCGAAGGCCAACCCTTCTTCAAAAACATCCAGCCCAAAGGTTTTCGCTGGAACCGCAAAGTGCTGCATGACACCAGGAAGGTCGCAGAAACGAACGTCGATAGTTTCAACGGACTCCGCTGCTATGTATGCCAGCAAATCCGCTGCGCTGGGGAACATCATTCCTCCTGAGTTAATGTGTTAGTAAAGCTATCGACAGACGGTAACCCACCGGTTGCGTCGCTGTTTCAGCCTCGTAACATGTACAAGCTGGACAATTGTCCCACACCATATCGCTGCTGCGGCAACTATCAGGTAACCAGCTAGCGAATCGGAACCATTAAGGTGTCGGAGTTGTTCAGGATTTGAGAACTGTATACGAAAAGAACGTCGGCAGCTGGCGGTACCTGGAGATATTGATCAAGGAGTTCAATGTGGAGATAGCGCAGGTCGATCACAGTGATTTTCCGGTAGGCAGGCAGTAACAGCGGAGCCAGAGCTGAGCCAAACGAATCCCGAAAGAGAACAAGCTCACGTTCGGTAGTTGCGGCTGGGTTTTCCAAGACGATCAGCGGCTGCGACCCCGCCATATAGAGGTTGTACGGATCAAGCTGCTCGAACAGGTCAAGTTGATAAATCGGAGCAGGTTCGAAAAGGCCGGTTTGCGGGTTCAAATAGTTTGCCGTTGACTGATCAATGCTCGCACTGGTCAGGTAGGTCATGACATCGGGCAGCAGTGGCAGTGCCAGTTGGCTGGCGTAGACCCCGCTGAATGAGCCAGCAGTTAGGCTTTGCAGCGTTTGGGTGTAGCTAGCATCAAAACCCATCGCCTCGCCCAGGGCTGCCACTACCGGCGTGATACGCGATTGATCCCAGTGCAGGTCGGTGCTGTAGTAGGCGTCTAGGTTCAGCGCTTGGGTCAGGTCGATCTCAGTAAGGTCGGACAATCGCTCGCTCAGCAGTTGGTGGACTAGCAGCCGGTCGTAGCCTGGGAAGTTTCGACTGGTGTAATAGCTCTTGTCTGGCACTATTGCGTAATAGAGCCGCTGACTTTCTAGGCCAGCGGCCACAATCTTGATTTTTTCAGCCATGCGCGTGGCAGAGGCGACGTTTACCGGCTCAAACTTGCCAGCATGCCCGTCGGCTAGGTAAAGCCCGTCCAGGTCGGATTGCCTAAATGCCTTCAGCACGGTGAAAGCCTTTAACGCTCGAAAACCGTCGCGTCCGGGAAAGCGATCAGCTACAAAATCCTCGAAACCCTCCATCCAGCCCTGGTCAACTAGGCTGCTGAGCGCTGGCATTGCAGCCAGCTGACGGCGTTCGCTGCGCAACATGTCAGGGGTTTGCGCAAATAGCTGCACGAGACCACCGCCTGCAAGCACGAGGGCGAAGGCCACTGTGCTGGCTATGGCGCGTAGGTTTGTCATAGGTTGCTCCGTACCACTAGAACCTGAAGTAGATGAAAGGATTGAACGTCGAGTTCACCAAGAACGCTGTGCACAGCACCAGCAGACCAATCAAGACGACTGGCTCAGCTACCGCCGCGAACTTCGGGTAGCGTTCTGCCAGCCATTTTCCCGCTTTAGTGGGCAGCGGGGTGGCTCCGATGCTAGCCATTACGAGCACCAGAGCGTAGCTTTCAACGTGGTACCAGGCGGTTGGATCGGCGCCGACTCCGTTAGCGCCGAACAACGCTCCCAAGGTTTCCAATGCTCCACCCAAACTGCCTGCGTCGAAAAACACCCAACCGATCAATACGATCAACCAGGTGTAGCAACGCGTCAGCCAGTTGGGTAGCTTCTCTAAAGTGCCAGATAGCAGGAATTTCTCGATGATGAGAATCACGGCGAAGTAGCCGCCCCAGGCGATGAAGTTCCAGGCTGCACCATGCCAAAAGCCGGTTAAACTCCAAACGAGCAGCAGGTTGAGACAGATTCGCCGGATCGGGACACGGCTGCCGCCAAGTGGGAAGTAAACGTAATCCCGAAACCAACTCGAAAGCGAAATATGCCAGCGTCGCCAAAAATCGGTGATGCTGACTGCTATGTAGGGATAGTTGAAGTTTTCTTTGAACCGGAATCCGAAGATGCGCCCTAAACCAATCGCCATATCGGAATATGCCGAGAAATCGAAATAGATTTGTAAAGCGAAAGCTATTAGGTATCCCCAAGCGGCCAGAGTACTTGAGTGTTCGGTGTTGCCTAAAGTTGCAGCCAGTTTTCCCATCGTGTTGGCCAAGATGACTTTTTTAGCTAAGCCGATTACGAACCGTCTGGCTCCGGCAGCAAAATCTTCTATGCTGTGCGTCCGACTCGTCAGCGCCTCGCTAATATCGGCATATCGGATAATCGGTCCGGCGATGAGTTGCGGAAATAGCGAAACATAGGTGGCAAAGGTTCCCAGATTGCGTTGGACAGCGATGGTTCCGCGATATAAGTCGATGAGGTAGCTGAGAATCTGGAAGGTGTAGAAGCTGATTCCCAGTGGCAACAGCAGTTTGAGTGCTGGTAGGTCGCTTCCAAATAGCGCGTTCAGGTTGTCAATGAAGAAGTCGGTGTATTTGTAGCAAAGCAGTGTGCTCAAGGCGACACCGACGCTGGCGACGAACACCGTCTTGAATCCCCAGCGGCCGCGCAGCCGTTCTAAAGCCAGCCCGAAGCCCCATGCCGCAACGATCTGGGCAGCCAAGATGACCAGATACCAAAAACCGCCCCAAGCGTAGAAGACCATGCCGGCGCCCAAAAGCACATGGTTGCGTCCCTTGGGTGAATCTGTTCGTTGGGGCACCAAAAAGTAAACCAGCAGTGTGGCCGGTAAGAATGCGTAGAGAAAGGTGACGCTTGAGAAAAGCACTTTTCGCCCCGCTTTGTAGTGGTTTGTTGGCCTACCAAATTTTTCGCTGTGGGTGTATCAACTATTTAGTCGTTTTACTATGGGCCAGTATAGAAAATTACCGGTTCGCTAGCGGTGTTATTAGATAGCTTGTTGAATGCTTCAACCAATGCCCCAGTGCCATTCTGGGTTCCGACTGCCAGCATGACATAGCTTCCCGCAGTGACCACCAGGCTACGTTCCGGCATGACACAAATCCACTGGGTCGAATCAAATTCAGCGGCGACCAACTGTGCCACTTCACTGGCTGCCGCAGTATCATTTGCCTGGATGAGGACGGTGGTTTGTGCGGAAGTTATCATCCCAGCCTTCGAACTGAAGGCCGCAGTTACGAGTTGTCCAAATTTTTCTCCCGGGATACCGGCAGCAAATTCGGAGTTCTCGGCCGTTACCGGCTCGTCGAAACTTCCCATCATCTGCTGTTCGGTCGGCAAGGTTGCGTTTGCCTCAGCAACTAGTGGCGGCAGTAGTGTCGCAGGGTCGCCGGTTATTACGTCTCCTGCTGGGCTACCTGAGCAGGCAGACAGCAGAGCTAAGGTGAGTAGCGGAGCCAAGAAGCCGCTGATTTTCTTCATCATGGGCGCAAGTCTTTCACATCAAGAAAAATCTACGCTCTTTCCGCGCCGCAAGTGGCTGGTTAGGAGTTTCATCTGTACTGGGGTGGTGGCCAGGACCAGAATCGAACTGGTGACCTCTTCCTTTTCAGGGAAGCGCTACTACCGACTGAGCTACCTGGCCAATGGCGACCCCGACGGGACTTGAACCCGCGACCTTCGGCGTGACAGGCCGACGCGCTAACCAACTGCGCTACGGGGCCTTTGGCAGACCTCGCTGGCCATCTGGCCAGCCCAGAAACTATAACGTACCTTTCCAGCTTGAGAGAAATCCACGTCATTGCAATTGATATTGTTAGCTGTGCAACCGGGTGCGTTTGGGGATGAGTGCGGTTCTCCCGTATAGTTCTTCGGGCAACAAGTCCCCATCGTCTAGAGGCCTAGGACTCAGCCCTTTCAAGGCTGCAACGGCGGTTCGAATCCGCTTGGGGATGCGAGAAGAAATTGGATGGAAATCTCACGATGACGTCAAGCCGAGAACAAACGGAGCTGGTCGCCTCACCTAGTGAGTCGACCGAAGCGTTCGCAGCTAAGTCAGTTAGTTTGCGAACTATTGCCGAGGAGGCAGACGTCCATGTCTCGACGGTTTCGCGGGTGCTTCGAGCAAATCCCAACCAGCCTCGCACCGCCGTCGCTGAACGCGTATGGGCAACTGCGGAAAGACTGGGCTATCGACGCAACCTAGTGGCATCAGGATTGCGTACCAGCAGTACCCAATCGATAGGCGTAGTTAGTCCCAGGCTGTACGACATCATGGTGTCAACGTTGTGTTATTCGATCGAAGCTACAGCCAGATATGCCGGCTACCAAGCGCTGATTTCGTCCCCACCCGATGATATGGGTGAGCAGATGCGCAGTGTTGAATTTCTGCTCTCGCGCCGCGTAGACGGGCTGATATTGACTTCTTTACACCGAGACGAATCAGTTTTCGCAGACCGCCTTCGCTCGCTGTCGATACCTGTTATCGCTGCCAATCGGCATTTGGGCGATCAGGTGCCGTCGGTAACTTGTGACGACCGTGACGGCGGACGTCAAGCCACTGGGCATCTGATCGGATTGGGTCACACTCGTATCGGTATTTTGGCTGGGCAACGTCATGCCAGCACCGGCTTTAATCGTATGCTCGGCTACCGAGACGCGATGGCTGCCGCCGGAATTGAGGTGGATGAAGCGCTGGTTATGCACACAGATTTCGAGGTTGAAGGCGGTATCCTCGGCGCCCACGCCCTCCTCAGCTTGGCACAGCCTCCTACAGCTATCTTTGCTGTCAACGATATGGCTGCCGTTGGTGTGCTGGGAGCGGCCAATCAGCGTGGCCTACAGGTGCCGCGGGATTTGTCGGTTATCGGTTACAACGACATTCCCGTCGCTGCCCATCTTCCGACGCCACTTACTACCATTCATTCTCCGCTGCGTCAGATGGGTGAACACGCTGTGTCTCACCTACTCAGCACCATCCGCGGCAAAGACCCGACTAGCGATATCTTGCCCGTAAGTCTCGTAGTCAGGTCATCAACCGCGCCGCCGAACGTTCCATAGCAGCCCGTCAGCACTAGTCAGAAATAACAAGAATTTCCTTAAATATTCTTGCCTAGGAAAATTGCGCAAACGATTGACATGTTGCAGAACCATCGCGCATAATGGAACGCAGTAACTCGATAATCAGGGTTCAAGGGTCTTTCGGGAGAACCGCATGGCACATGTAATAGTTATTGCCACCGGAGGCACCATAGCCTCTCGGTCAACCAAACCCGGCGCGGGAAAGATTGCTGTCACGGCAGCGGCAGCCCTGGTGGAGTCGGTAAGTGATGGTCGAGTACCGCCTGGCATCACTGTAGAAGCTCGGGATGCGGGAACAATGAATTCGTACAACCTGACTCTAGCTGACGCCCGTCGCATAGTTGCAGCTATTAGCTCAGCACTCGACAGCAAAGCCGACGGCATTGTGGTCACTCACGGTACCGACACCTTAGAAGAAACCGGCTTTCTCTATGACCTAGTTAGCAGCGACCCTAGGCCGGTTATTTTTACCGGTGCCCAACAATCTTCTGACACTACCGGAGGAGGCGACGGCCCTGGGAACATTGCCGATGCCATAACGGTAGCTGCGAATCCAGCCTCGCGCTGTCGTGGGGCGATGGCTGTTTTTTCCGGCTGTATTTTCGCAGTACGTGGAGTGCGGAAGGTCAATACCTTTGCTGCTCAACCCTTTGCACCCGTTGTGGGAGGCAATATCGGGCTGGTTTGGGATGGTTTGGTGCAATACAACTCTTACCCCGAACCTTGGCGACGCTTGGAGTGCCTGAGTGCGGCATTCGATAGCCTGCGTATTGCCACAGTCGTCAACCAACCTGGTCTGTCTAATGGGGATGGCGACATCGAGTCGGCGCTCCAGCGTGGTGCAAGCGGAATAGTGGTACTCGGCACAGGTGCAGGCAATACCAGCAAATCGTTGGTGTCCGGGATCGAAGCAGCGGCCGCGGCTCAGGTTCCGGTCATCTTGGCGACTCGTCTGCCGTTCGGCCACATCACACCTACCTATGGAGATGGTGGTGCTGTTGACGCGGTGGCCGCAGGGGCTGTGCCCATCTGGTCGTTACCTTTCACGCAAGCCAGACTATTGTTGGCCACACTGCTCGATCAGGTAGGTTCTGCTCAGATTCCGCACGATCTTGCTACTTTTGATCGAAAGATCGGCCGCTGGAGTCCGGTTTAGTTTTTGCAATACCAAATGTCTCGCCTAGGGCTTGACAGCACAACTTAAGAGAACGATTGCCAACAATGGCACAAATCCTAGAAAGAGAGGAAAAACATGGCAAAGAAAGAAATACTAGTCGCATACGGCATCGACGTCGACGCAGTTGGCGGCTGGCTGGGCTCATATGGGGGTGAGAATTCACCTAACGACATCTCGCGCGGCATGTTCGCTGGCGAGGTCGGCGTGCCCCGACTGATTAACTTGCTGGCGAAATACAATCTGCCATCCACCTGGTTCTGGCCAGGTCACTCGGTTGAGACGTTCCCAGAGCAATTCGATATGTGCGTTGCCTCGGGTGCTGAAATCGGTCTGCACGGCTACTCACACGAGAATCCAATAGCAATGACCAGACAACAGGAAGCAGATAT
>WRJP01000083.1 GCA_009778535.1 Propionibacteriaceae bacterium
TTAAATAACAACAATTGCAAACACCTGGGCGTACGAACTAGGAAACCCCGCGTAGCCGCGCTAAAACTCGGCGTCCAAATGCGGGTTGACGGCGATAGCGCTCGGGCCAAGCGGCCCGGGCGCGCCATCAAGAAAGGCCATCGCGGCTTTAGGCAGACATGACGCCTGTGTGGGTGAAGTCGTCACCGACGAAAAGCAGTGGCTCACCGGTGTCGATAGCTAGTGCATATGCGAAGCAATCTCCCAGGTTGAGGTGCGCCTGATGCCCGCTGCCGCGTCCAAAGTCGCAGTATGCGGCTCTTGCCACTGCTGCCTGTTCAGCGGTGAAGGGCTCAGTGGTAATACCGTATGCAGCAAGTAGCGTATCGAGTCGTCGTTGATTTTCCGGTGCGATTCTCGAATCGAGGACGGCGTATAACTCGACTAGGGTCGCCGCCGAGATTTTCGGTGACGGATCATTGGTTAGTTTCTCACTGAGGGTCTGCCAACCGGGCTCGCGTAACCAGATGGCAACCAGCGCAGATGTGTCCACTATCACTGTGGTAGCCCCGCCTGGTCGTAGAGTGAGCCTTGACGCTCACGAATAGCACGGATCTCGTCAGCGGTTTGAGTCTGCCAGATCGCTGCCAAGACAGCGTCGACATCTTGGGTTGCTGGCCGCTCTAATGCGGCCAGTCGAGCGCTGACCGCATCATTTATGGCTTGTACTTGTGAGGTGTTGAGCCGATTCGCCAAGGTGGCAACCAGCTGTATCGTCACTGGATTCTTCACATTCAGACTCATATCCACAGCGTACACCATGGTACCTTGTATTACACCAATCTACCTTGCGCTGAAGGTCTACCAGCAGTCGGGTAAACAAAGTAATTAGCGGGCTAGGTTCTGTTACCAAAGTCCTCCGGTAGAATAAACGGCTGTGATGACTCGACTATCTTCGTACTTTGTCAGAACGCTGCGCCAAGATCCGGCAGATGCCGAAGTCCCGAGCCATAAATGGCTGGTACGCGCCGGTTATATCAGACGAGTAGCACCCGGCCTCTATTCCTGGTTGCCGCTAGGACTACGGGTGATGCACAAGATCGAGAAGCTAGTTCGAGAAGAGATGGACGCTTGCGGTGCTATCGAGGTGCGCTTCCCAGGATTACTTCCCAGAGAACCCTACGAGTTGACACAGCGATGGACAGATTACGGCGACACCCTATTTCGGCTGCAAGATCGCAAAGGGGCGGACTACCTACTGGGACCAACACATGAAGAATTCTTTACGCTCCTGGTGAAAGACCTTTATTCCTCGTACAAAGACTTGCCGCTGACGCTGTACCAAATTCAAACCAAATATCGTGACGAGGCTCGCCCGCGAGCAGGACTACTGCGCTGTCGCGAGTTCGTGATGAAAGATGCCTACACCTTCGACATCGACGATGCCGGTTTGGCGAAGGGTTATCAGAATCAACGTGACGCATACATCAAGATTTTTGACCGGCTGGGAATCAAATACGTGATCGTAACCGCTATGTCCGGAGCTATGGGAGGGTCGCGTTCGGAGGAGTTTCTTGCACTTGCCGAGAACGGAGAAGATACCTTCGTGCAGTCGCCCGGGGGATTTGCAGCTAATGCCGAAGCGGTACGTTTTCCGCTCGCCGAGCCGGTTGATTGGAGCGAAGTCGGGGAAATCCAGGTTGTGGATACTCCAGGCACTGGCACGATCATTGAATTAGTGGAAATGCTTAACCAGCGCTACCCGTGTGCTGATCGCGTTTGGGAGGCCGGGGACACTCTGAAGAATGTCGCCTTCATGTTGACTGACTCTGATGGCAGCAAAACTCCGCTAATCATCGGATTGCCAGGCGATAGAGAAGTCGATGCAAAGCGTCTGGCTGCTGCGGTCGAACCGGCAATCGCCGAACCGTTCACAGATGCGGATTTCGCGGCATACCCGCAACTTACCAAGGGGTACATCGGGTCGGTGTTATACGTGAACCAGCAGGCGACACAGGTGTTAGGGGAGCAGCGGGAATTCAAGATTCGCTACTTGACCGACCCTAGGGTTGGCGCAGGTTCAGCTTGGGTTACCGGCGCAAACGTCCCAGATCAACATCAGCTTAATGTGGTTGCCGGACGTGACTTTGCCGCTGACGGAATAATCGATGTAGCCGAGATTCATGACGGTGACCCAGCTCCCGATGGGTCAGGGCCACTTAGCCTGGCGCGGGGGATTGAGATCGGGCACGTTTTCCAACTCGGACGTAAATATGCCGACGCCCTTGGATTGCAGGTACTAGACCAGAACGGAAAGCTGGTCACTGTCACTATGGGCTCCTATGGGCTCGGCGTATCCCGACTGGTGGCCACCATCGCCGAAACAACCTGCGACGAGAAAGGTTTGGCCTGGCCGCGCATCGTGGCTCCCTTCGATGTACACATCATCGCAGCAGGTAAAGACGAAGCAGTACTAGCAGCCGCCGAAGAGCTTGCAGCCAAACTCGACAGTGTCGGCGTGGAAGTGATCTTGGACGACCGCAAAGTCAGCCCCGGAGTGAAATTCGCCGACGGCGAATTGCTGGGCATCCCGACGTTGGTGGTAATCGGCCGTGGTCTAGCAACCGGTGTCGTTGAAGTCCGAGACCGCGCTAGTGGAGCTTCCCAAGAAGTGCCAGTCGAGGCGGTATACGATCACCTGATTTCACAGATCAGGAATGAGCTACCGGTTTAGGACAGACTGAAGATTCCAATCTGGGAATTGTGTCTTGTCGAATTGGTGGAATTCGCCTTTCTCCAACACAGTCTTAAGTGCTGATTGTGCCTGGAAGCTGACGATGGAATCTTCAGCATTTTCGACTAGGTTTTTCAGCGCTGGGATGGCTGCGTCATTGAGTTCTTGTAGTTGCGACACATCCATACTTACCCCAGCATTTAAATATCGGTCGACGTTGTAGTCAGCGATGAATCCATCGGTGTTTGCGAACCCCAGTCCCAAGCAGGCTACTGCACAGACCAACGCAATCGGTCTTCCAGCGTCGAATGGTCGAAGTTGCCAAATCAGCAAGATTATAAATACTGCACCTAACAGCAGCAAGAACCACAAGGCGTACAACCGCAGTCTTGAAAACCCATAGGTGTCAATGTAGAGCAGTAACTTACTTAGTGCGGTGACGATCAGCAGCAAGGTAAAGCCCGAGATAGTGATGCCCAACACTCGAAGTGCCCTCGGATATTGCTTGGGTTCACGTTTTGCGAACAGGTAGGCGAAACCCAGCGCGAAAAGGTTAATAAACGCAACTCCACACAGTTCGAAGAAACCGCGCCTAGCATATTCGGCGTAGGTGAACCCTCCAGGCAGATTTCCGGCAACCGCTGAGAACAAGTAGCTCCCCATCGAGATGAAGAAGAAAAAGTAGATCATGTTGAGCAAAATCAACGGCGTGTATATGGCAACTACTGCGATTTTATGACTAGCGGTGATGAGCGAGTTAGTCTTTTGTTCAGTGAGCGAATCGGTGTAATACCTGCGGGCGTTTCCACACAGAACGGCGAAAATGTATGCAGCTACTAATGTTGCTGCGATCAATTGCAGTCCGTGTAGCACGATTTCATCAAGAAAATCTAGTTTCCACAGCCAGTGCAATGATCGTTCGAATGCGATGTCAGCCGAAGCCAGTAGGTTCAGCACTAATGCAAAAATCGGGATACAGATTAAGCAGCTCAATACCACGATGCCTACTGTCTTGAGTTTGAACCGCTGTGACCGGATTGGCCAAGCCAGGCTTTGGAACCACCTGCCGTAATTTGTGATCGGGACGATCATTATTTGGTTGACTAGATCGGCAGCAATATAACCGGAGAATCCTTGCACGGCGTTGGTACGACAGGTATATGCCACCCAAAGCAGGCACAAGCTGATCGAAACTAGGTAGAAGAAGAACTCAATGTCACGGGCGTCCATCAGTGTGAAGCGCAGGGCGGAGATTAGAGCTAATCCCGCCATGACCCAGCTAGCGCGGGTCTGTTTGATCTTCAGCCAGGATAAGTACCCAAAACTCACCCCTATACAGCCCAGCAAGAACACGCTGGTTCCTACTCCCGCCGGAAAGATAATTACATGCCACTCCCAGGCCAGGTATGCCAAAACGGTTAGGCAGCAAACCGCGATAAAGTCGCCTGATCGGGGTTGGAATTTCGCTGTAGCCGCTGGTGTTGGAGGATAATAAGGTGGGAATAGCGGTTGCTGCGCCATGTTAGCTTCAGTTCTTGGATTCGATGGGTTTCGGTTCTCGACAGATATGTGATAATCGACTTCATTTAGCATGACATTTGTATTATTGAAAGACGCTTCAGGCTTCATCGGATTCACTTTCCACATAGCTCACTAAGTCACCTGGTTGACAGTCGAGTTCGCGACACAAGGCTGCGAGCGTCGAGAAGCGGATGGCTTTGGCTTTGTCGTTTTTCAACACTGAAAGATTTGCGGGTGTTATTCCAATGCGTTCAGCAAGGTCGCCGGCAGCGATTTTACGTTTCGCCATCATCACGTCAAGGGTCATTTGTATCTTCATGGTTACCGTCCCTAGATCGTGAGATCGTTTTCGGCTTTAATCTCGGTAGCCGCAGCGATCAGGTTCTTAACGACCCGCAAGATCACGCCAACGAAGCCGCAGATTAACCCCAATGCCCCGAAAGTCAGCGAGATAGGTATTCCTGCCAAACAGATCACTCCGCCTGCAAAACTTGCCCAACTAATGATTCGCAGCAACCTCACATTGGCAGCGTCGAATATCACTTGACGGCGAATGTTATGCAGAATCTTGTAAGTGGCAAAAAGTGCAATCAAGGCTGGGATGCAAAAGCAGTAATAGATCGCCAATAACCAAATCCAGAAGTCGGTGTACATCGCAAAAAACCAAGTAACGTGGTCGAGTGCTGTTGGTAGGTTACCTACGAGGAACCCGCTTCTGGTTAGCGGTAAAAATATTCCGGTCAAAATCGTGAGCCCGATCATGGCGAACGTACACCAGAGGGAGAGGGTTACCGATCGATCCTTTGTCCACATGGGAGTCCTTTCTTCGGTTCCCATGGTAGTCGGTATTTATCGAAAAACAATAAGAAAATGCTGAAAAACGATAAGTTCGCGTTCTTCGCTAGCAGAGCCGTCTAAGCGAGTGTTACTTGGCTGCCATTTCCTTGAGGTAGCAGGTCACAGCCACACCCAAAACGTCTTTGCCGCTGACCTGATGCAACGCACGTTCTATACCGCTCAGCACCGCCACCACGTCGTTGATGTCAATGTTTCCCATGTGTCCCAGGCGGAACATCTTGCCTGCATAGTTGGCAAGCCCCCCAGCCACAGTGAAGCCTTCAGCAGCAAGTGTGGTGCGGAATTGCAGATCGTCGACGCCTTCGGGGTAGCACAGGTTGGATAGGGTGATCGCGCGATGGCCTGGTTCAGCCAACACGCGCAGTCCAATGGCTTCAAGGGCAGATTGCATGGCGAGCGCGTTCTTGCGGTGGCGCTCGTCGCGGACACTCAGCCCGCCTTCTGCAACGATTAACTCCAGCGACTTCTGCAACGCCCAAACCAGATTGATAGCAGGAGTGGCGAAATACTTTGATGGGTCGTCCATGATGGGCAGCCACTTGGCGAAGTCGCAGTAGTACTCGGGGATGGTCTCACCGAGGGATTCACGGCGTGCAAGAGCTTTCTGACTTGCCCACAGCATCATCAGCCCCGGGCATACCCCAAACGCCTTCTGGCTTCCGGTGAACAAGATGTCTATATTCATGCCATCAACATCTTCATTCTCGGCTCCGGTGGCGCAAACCCCGTCAACAATGAAGATCGTGTCAGCGAATTTCCGCATCAACTCGCCGACTTCCGCAACCGGAGCGACAACGCCAGTCGAGGTGTCAACATGGGTTAAGGTCATGGCTGCATAGGCGTGTTGGGAAAGCTGCGCTTCAATCTGGGTCAGCGGGACTATCTGACCCCATTCGGACTGCAATACGTCTACAACTAGACCCTTTCGGGTGCAGATGTCGATGAACCTGTCGCCGAAGAACCCGTGGCTGACGATCAACACCCGATCGCCACGCTTCGTCGTATTTGATATGGCCATCTCCATAGCTAAGGTTCCCGACGCGGCCACCACGAAGGTCTTTCCAGAACAGTTCAGAAGCTGACCCAACCCGTCGATGGTGGCTTTGTAATCTGCCACGAAGCGTGGGTCACCGAAGGCTTGGATTTCACGCGCCATCTCGTCGCGGATTGCTTTCACTACTGGGGTAGGGCCGGGAATCATTACCTGTTTTTCATTGAACATGGTGCGCATCCTTTTCATCGATATTCTGCTTGAACCATTTTAGCTAGACCTGGATAGCTAATACACGCCGACTGTCTGCATGTTGCATTTGCCGGTAAGCTAGTGCTTTACAACCGCATTCAACAATCGGATAGAGGCACTATGCAGGTACCTGAAATACTGACAGTGATAGCTCCGGTGGTTCAGACCTGCGGCCTAGAGGTTGATCGGATAGACATACGTCCGGCGGGTCGACGCAAACTGGTTCAAATCTTCCTTGATGGTGATGGAGCGCAAGGACGCGGGCCGTCGTTAGATGAGATTTCGGACGCTACCCGAGCAATTTCAAAAGCATTGGATGAGTCCGAACTGGTTGGCAATCAGCCCTACACTTTGGAAGTTTCCAGCCGTGGAGTGAATCAAGCGCTGACCCATCCCAAGCATTACAGACGTAACGTGGGACGTTTGGTGGAGATTTCTTATCAGCCCGAAACTGGCGCGAAGTCCATGATTGGACGTATTAAAGCAGTCAGTGACGAAATGGTCAGCCTTGCGCATGAAGGAACCACTGTAGATATTGCATATGAGCAGATTGCAAAAGCAGTAATAAAGGTTGAACTTACCAAACCTGACGAGGAGTGACATGGATATCGATATGACTGCTTTGCGTGCCCTTGAGCGTGACAAGGGAATCAGCCTTGACGTGCTAGTTGAAGCCATTGAAGAAGCGCTTCTGGGTGCCTACGCAAAAACTCCTGATGCGGTTGCCGGAGGACGCGCCGAACTGGAGCGCAAAACTGGCAAGGTGACCATCATCGTCCCCGAACTCAATGACGAAGGCGAAATAATCGGTGAAAGCCAAGACACACCAGAAGGCTTCGGAAGGGTAGCGGCAGCGACAGCCAGGCAGGTTATCCTGCAACGCTTACGTATCGCAGAAGACGAACGCAAATTTGGTCACTTTTCTGCCGCTGAAGGCGACATTCTTTTAGGAGTGGTACAGCAAGACCGTGACTCCGCTACGGTGAGAGTTGATCTTGGCCAGATCGAGGCGATAATGCCTTTGTCAGAACAAGTTCCTGGAGAGGACTATTCGCATGGCAAGCGGCTGCGTTTCTATGTTGTAAGTGTGCGAAGAGACGAACGCGGCCCTCAGATAGTTGTGTCACGGACCCACCCGAATCTAGTGCAGAAGCTTTTCAAAGCAGAAGTTCCTGAGATTGAACAGAACATTGTTGAAATAATGGCTATCGCTCGCGAAGTGGGGCACCGTACCAAGATTTCGGTTCACAGCCACGATCCGAGTGTTTCGGCAAAAGGGGCATGTATCGGTCCAATGGGGCAACGAGTTCGAGCAGTCACGCATGAACTAAACGAAGAGAAGATAGACATCATTGACTACTCCGAAGACCCTGTTACCTACATTGCTTCGGCGCTTTCACCAGCGAAAGTGAGTTCAGTGACTGTTACTGATCACGCCGCTAAAGCGGCACGGGTGATAGTGCCTGATTATCAGCTATCGCTGGCAATTGGACGCGAGGGCCAAAATGCCAGACTGGCAGCAAGGCTGACTGGTTGGCGGATCGACATCCGGTCAGACACTTCGTCGTGAAACACATCCCAGAACGTACCTGTGTGGGCTGTCGGTGCCGCGCCCGGAAAACCGAGTTGATCCGTATCGTTTCGGACACGAGCGGCGGCATTGTAGTTGACCTGCCCTGCAAACAAGGTGGAAGAGGAGCATATTTGCATCCTGCTTGCGCCGAACTTGCCTTAACGAAGCGGGCCTTAGCACGTGCGTTACGAACGAGGGTCGATGCTGACCAGGTGCGAGCATGTTTTTTTGGCAACAATGCGTTAACT
>WRJP01000084.1 GCA_009778535.1 Propionibacteriaceae bacterium
GATTACTGTGCGATATGACGGTCTCAATACTGCGGAAACCCCGGCGCGCAGGTGTACCATTGAGTGAATCGCTTGGCAGGCAATGAGTTCCGCGGAGGGAAGTGCATCGAGATGCCGCAAATGCGTAGATTAATGGGGATCAACGCACCAGCTACAAAGCTCAAACCACCGACCGCAAACGAGCCTGGTCAGCAACAACGTTTGTTGCCGCTTCGCTCTTGAAGATCGAGTGTCGGGCGTATTTTAGAACCACAAAAAACTGATCAATTTTGAAAACATTGAAGCTATTGGGGGCAGCCGAATGGCTGTCCGAGTGAGTAAGGAGGCCCAATGACTGGGCTTGACAGTGTTGTTAGTGTCGTTATCCGTTTCGCTGGGGATTCGGGCGATGGCATCCAGGTAGTTGGCGAATGCTTCGCAGCGGAGACGGCCTTAGCAGGCAACGACTTCTTCACGTTGCCGAATTATCCAGCGGAGATTAGAGCGCCGCAAGGGACGATAGGCGGAGTATCCAGCTATCAGGTGCAGATTGCAGATTCAGAGATTTTTACCCCTGGTGATCGTCCTGGGGTGTTGGTTGCATTTAATCCGGCGGCATTAAAGGCAAATCTGGCCGATTTGGAGCACGGCGGCTTAATCATTGTCGATACCGCAGAGTTCACGCCGCGCTCGCTCACGAAGGCTGGCTATACCGAGAACCCGCTAGAAGATGGCAGTTTGGATGACTACAACTTGACGGCGTTCAACTTTACCGAACAAACGCAGCAGGCAGTCGAGTCGCTGGGTCTGAGCCGCAAAGACGCGAATCGAACACGTAATTTCTACGCTTTGGGTTTGGTGAGTTGGTTGTATGGCAAGCCAATTGAACCCACTGTGGATTTTTTGGAGCAAAAGTTCGCAAACTCACCGCTGATAATGCAGGCAAACATCGCTGCGTTGAAAGCCGGCAACATCTTTGGGGATGCCTCAGACATGTTTGCCACCCGATATGAGGTGAAGAAAGCCGATCTGCCTGCGGGAACCTACCGGCAAATCTCCGGCAACCGTGCCACCGCCTACGCTCTGATGGCTGCCGCTGCCAGAGCAGATATGAAACTTTTCCTGGGTGCATACCCGATCACACCAGCTTCTGATGTGCTGCACTTCTTGGCTGAGGCGAAAGCGCATGGCGTGATGACATATCAGGCTGAAGATGAGATAGCAGCGGCGTGTTCTGCTATCGGGGCATCGTTCGCTGGAAATCTTGGGGTGACGGTGACATCAGGGCCGGGTATGGACTTGAAGACCGAAGCGATCGGTTTGGCGGTCATGCTGGAGTTGCCGCTGGTCGTGGTCAATGTACAGCGCGGCGGCCCGTCAACTGGCCTTCCCACCAAGACAGAACAGGCCGATCTGCTACAAGCGCTATTCGGGCGGCATGGAGAGGCGCCGCTGCCGGTATTAGCTGCGGGTTCCCCAGCGGATTGTTTCACTGCGGTATACGAGGCTGCCAGAATCGCGGTCAAATATCGCACTCCGGTGATTTGTTTGACTGACGGCTATTTGGGTAACGGTGCTGAACCGTGGAAGATTCCTGACATCGCCGCACTGCCGCCGATCGAACCAGGGTTCGCTACCGAGCCGAACGGCGCAGATGAAAAGTATTTGCCGTATTTCCGCGATTCGCAGACTTTGGCTAGGTCTTGGGCTATCCCAGGCACACCTGGTTTGGAGCATCGCATCGGTGGGCTGGAGAAGACTCCGGAAACTGGCGCTGTCGCGTACGATCCGCAAAGCCACGCCACGATGATTGAGTTGCGCAAGCAGAAGATTGCTGGCATCGAAGTGCCTAACTGCCGCTTGGATGACCCCGATGGCGACGCGAAGGTGTGCTTGGTGAGCTGGGGGTCGGCATATGGCGCAGTGTGGGCAGCCACGTCGCGTATCCGTGATACCGGTCGAAAAATCGCCCGCATTCAATTGCGGTGGCTAAATCCGCTGCCGCCTAATATGGGTGAGGCTTTGGCCAAATATGATCGGGTGATCGTTCCGGAAGTGAACCAGGGTCAATTGGCGTGGCTATTGCGCGCCAAATACCTGAAAGAAGTGGAGCAGTACAACCGCACCTTCGGTTTGCCGCTGTCACAGGCTGAGTTGATTGACTATTTGATACCGATTATTGATGCGGAGGAGTCGAAATGAGTTCGGATTTGAATCTTGGAACGTCTGCTGCGACGGCATTGACACGGCAGGATTTCGTTCCAAGCACGGAGGTGCGTTGGTGCCCAGGTTGTGGCGACTATGCGGTGCTGGCTTCGTTGCTAGGTTTACTACCTACTTTCGGCATTCCGAAGGAAAATTTCGTGGTCGTATCTGGTATCGGCTGTTCTTCACGTTTTCCGTACTATGTTGACACTTACGGCATGCACGGCATCCATGGCCGCCCGGCTGCTATCGCCACCGGTGTCGCCTTGGCGAATGAGGATTTGTCCGTGATGGTTGTCACTGGAGATGGGGACGCGTTGGCGATTGGCGGGAACCATTTGATTCATGCTCTGCGGCGCAATGTCAATATCACGATCATTTTGTTCAACAACCGTATTTACGGTTTGACGAAGGGACAGGCATCGCCTACTTCAGAGTGTGGCAAGATTACAAAATCGACGCCGTTTGGTTTGATTGAAGAACCATTCAACGTGGTATCGCTCGCGTTGGGTGCGGGAGCGACTTTTGTAGCACGTACCGTTGATTCGCAGCGGGAGCATCTGACAACAACGTTGAAAGCCGCGATTGAACATAAGGGCGCGTCCTTGGTAGAAGTCTTCCAGAACTGCCAAATCTTCAACAATGGTGCCTTTGAAGCTCTCAAAGACCCAGAAGCGGAACTCATCCGATTGGAACATGGCCAGCCGGTTCTTTTCGGGAAGGATAACCAACTTTGCATAACTCGCAACGCACAGGGTGTGCTCGTCTGCGCCAATGCTGGTGAGGCGACACCGATCGTCCATGATGCGCATCGCGTTGATTCCAGCCTGGCATTTGAACTGTCGCAGTTGACCGACATTGGTGTTATGCGTCGTGCGCCTATTGGCATCTTCCGTGACGTTGACCATCCGGCACTAGATGATCTGGCCAGAGCTCAACTCAGCTTCCCGAAAGACCGCGTCGCAGCGTTGCAGGAATACATAACGGGGAAAGATACCTGGACTATCTGATAGTAAAACACGTCGCACTGCGATCTCATCTGACGGGCACACTATCAGCGGGAGGCTGATTCCAAATCAGTCGACGAGCTTTGGCGACCGACGCGAAGCGGAACGAATATCGCCGAAGTGAGGGCGATAGTTGGCCGCATGGTTTAGAGTGTGTCAAGTAATTCTGCCCAAAATGGTGTCGGCAGAACCTGGGGAGGATACTTTGATAGTTTCGTGGATGACGACCAATGAGTGCAATTTGAAGTGTGAGCACTGCTATCAGGATGCTGGTGAGGCTCAGGAAAATGAGCTTTCAACGCAAGAAGCGTTTACGATGATCGACCAGATTGCAAAAGCCGGTTTTAGGATCATGATTTTCTCTGGCGGGGAACCGCTACTGCGCCCTGACATCTTCGATTTGGTGGCACATGCGGCAGCTCGCGGCCTGCGTCCGGTTTTCGGCACCAATGGAATCCTCATTACCGAAGAAGTGGCTCAGCGCTTGAAAGACTGCGGTGCCGTAGCGATGGGTATCAGCGTGGACAGCCTAGACCCTGCTCGTCATGATCGCTTCCGCGGCTTAGAGCGAGCTTTCGAACTGACGAAACAAGGGATTGAGAACTGCAAGAAAGTTGGCCTGCCATTCCAACTACACACCACTGTCGTAGATTGGAATAAGCACGAAATCTGCGACATCACTGACTTTGCCGTCGACGTCGGTGCAACTGCCCACTACATCTTCTTCCTCATTCCAGTTGGTCGCGGTGTCTACATCCAGGACACTTCGCTGGAGGTGCTGGAAAACGAAGAACTGCTGCGCGCCATCATGAAAAAGCAAACCGAAGTCTCAATCGATGTGAAGCCAACCTGCGCACCCCAATTCATGCGAGTCGCCGCGCAAAATGAAGTCAATACCCGATTTAATCGGGGCTGTTTGGCCGGACTGACCTACGCTGTCATTGGGTCAGGTGGCATAGTGCGACCCTGCGCGTACATGACCGAAACAGCAGGTGACGTTCGCGTAACCCCGTTTGACGAGATTTGGGCAAATAGCGAAGTTTTCAAAACCCTGCGTACCCAGAACTACGGCGGTGCCTGTGGCACTTGCGATTTCAATGAGGCTTGTGGAGGTTGCCGCGCCCGAGCCGCCTATTACCATGATGGCGACATTCTTGCCCAAGACCTCTATTGTGCCTACGGCCAGCAGCTACTGCCGGTCGAGTGAATCCCCCAGATGCTTAAAAGAAAAGGAAATAGTTTTCCATGTCAAGATTCAAGAAATCGAAGCTGATCGGCGCATGCCTGCTCAGCTCCTTACTAGCTCTATCACTGGTTGGCTGTAGCCCAGACGTGCCGAGTAGCCCTGCGCCTACCGGCAGCCAGGGAACAACCACGCATGAGTTTGTAGACGACCTGGGAAACCAGGTGGTCGTAGCTAACCCCGAGCGAGTCGTCGCCTGCATGGGCAGCTTCGCTAACCTGTGGGAACTGGCCGGTGGCTCTCTAGTAGGGATTTCAGATGACGCCCTAGATCAGTACGAGATCGCCTCGACAGGCGCTAGCCTGATCGGCGACTTCACCGCGCCGAATCTGGAACTGATAATGGCGCTGGAACCAGATTTCGTCCTCATGACTGCTTCTACTGGCGGGAAAGGCGGTGGGAGCGGCCATGTTGACCTGCGTGAACCCCTGGTGGCAGCCGGTATCACAGTTGCGTACTTCAACGTTATTACCTTTGCTGATTATCTACGAACACTAGAAACGCTTACGAAAATCACTGGGCGTGACGACCTGTTCCAAGCTAACGGTACGGCAGTGCAGGATCAGATCAATGCCACCATTGCGGCGCAAAAGACCTTGCCCGCACCACCGACAGTGCTGCTGATGACCACTTTCTCCGGCGGCACCAGGGTGCAGGACCCGACAACGATGACCGGCGCGATATTGGCGGAACTGGGCGCAAAGAACCTGGCTGAGGATTATCCCAGTCTGCTGCGAGATTTCAGTCTGGAGACGGTGATTGAGTTGAACCCCGATCATATTCTCGTCGTTCCCATGGGAAATGATGTTGCAGCGATGACGAAGAACCTTGAAGAGGCCACAGCCGCGAATCCGGCTTGGGCTACTCTGAACGCGGTGAAGAATGGTAACTACCGCACTCTCGACCCGGCGCTTTTCCTCTATAAGCCAAACGCGAACTGGGGAAAGAGCTACCAAACGTTGTCAGACATACTTTTCGCCTAAGATACGATGAGCCCGCTGCGGGGAAAGAGTTCAACACTGGTCGCTACGGTGGCGATCAGCGGCTTCTTAGTCCTCGTTACGGGCGCAGCATTTTTCGTCGGCTCTAGTTCGGTCGGTTTCGGAGAATTCTGGGCTCTAATAAGCGGCGGAGAGATCGCCGACAGCGCGCGCAGCATTTTACTCAATGTCCGCTTCCCGCGGGTTTTGGCAGCGCTCTTGGCTGGCTCGGCCTTGGCGGTAGCTGGCGCGATCATACAGTCGGTACTGAATAACCCGCTGGCTAGCCCGAACATCATCGGTATCAACTCCGGAGCCGGGCTGGCGGTACTGCTGACCAGCTCAATGTTCGTTGGCGCACCCTACTTGCAACCGATAGCCGCCTTCGGTGGAGCCTTACTTACAGCCCTAATCATTTTCGCTATCTCACTTGGCACCAATACTTCACGGCTTACGGTTGTGCTGGCTGGTATCGCGCTTTCCACCATCTTTGGTGCCGGTATGAATGCAATCTTGATCGTCAACCCCGATGCCTACGTCGGTGCCAGCACCTTCCTGGTCGGCGGTTTGGCCGGTGTCACTATGGGCAAGATAGTGTGGTCGGCGATCTATGTTGTGGGCGGTCTGGTATTGGCACTGTTACTGGGAGACAAACTCAACGTGCTTTCGCTGGGCGACACCACAGCCCATTCGCTGGGGATGCATGTTGGGCACTGGCGCTTGGGATTGTTGGGACTGGCAGCATTACTGTCTGGAGCGGCCGTGAGTTTTGCTGGGCTGCTTGGTTTTGTCGGCTTGATCGTCCCACATATGGTCAAATTCATCGTTGGACACAACAATCGGATCGTCTTGCCACTCAGCGCAGCGCTCGGGGCGGGTTTCGTCGTCTTTAGCGACTTGGCGGCGCGAGTCATTTTCGCACCGTACGAAATGCCTGTCGGCATCCTGATGGCCTTCTTGGGCGGCCCCTTCTTTGTCTACTTAATATTGCGAAACCGGCGGTACGGCGATGGGTGAACGAATCGAGCGCCTCTTGCAACGCCACAAAGCCAGACTTGGGCGAACTGCTGCCTTGGATGTGGCAGACCAGGTGGCAATTCGCTTAGAAGACCTGGCTTTCTCTTACACGAATCAGCCCTTTATTGCGAACTTCAACTTAGAGATCGCAGCTGGGAAAATAACCAGTCTGGTGGGCCCAAACGGCTGCGGCAAATCAACCCTACTCAAACTCATCAGCGGCTTGACCATCCCAAGTGCAGGTCATGTCTTTGTTCATGAGACGCCCTGCTTATCAATGGGGAACAAAGAGCGAGCCCGTCACCTAGCGCTGCTTCCCCAAGGGCCTAGACCTCCGATGATGAGTGTAGAAGCTCTCGTCGCGTATGGCCGCTACCCCTACCAACGCGGACTACGCACTCGACTTAACGCCGAAGACGAACACCATGTTGCCGAGGCGATAGCGCTTGCCGGGGTCGAAAGATTTCGCAAACATGATGTGCGTCTGCTCTCGGGCGGCGAGCGGCAGCGCGCTTTCATCGCAATGATTCTTGCCCAGGACACTGAAATCATCATCTTGGACGAGCCCACCACGTACTTAGACGTCAGCGCTTGCCACGAAATCATGGAGTTGATACGAGAACTTAACCAGGCAGCGGGCAAGACGATTCTCATGGTGAACCATGACATAGACCTAGCCTTGCGCTACAGCGACCGCATGGCGGTGATGGTTGAAGGGAAGTTGCTGCATACCGGTTCGGTCGACGAGGTTTTAGCCAGCGGCGCAATCGAGGAAGCCTTCAAGGTAGAGGTGGCTCGCTTCCCAGACACTGAGCGTCTCGCCTACACCCTATTTCCACTGTGAGTCTTGCTGGCAAAAACCCCAAAAGTCATGCTGCGGATGGGCGCAGCCCGTCTCGCAGCATCCATTTTCACCGCAAAAAGTTTTTCGCCTCGCTCCAATACTTTTTGGGGATCCCGAAAAATTTTCTCGGCTCAGTTTTTCATTTCTGTTTCGATTATGCATGACCCTCTCCTAGTCATTCCGCACGCGAGTTGCGGAATCCAGGACATCTAGTGGTGGATACTGTAGATGCCTCAACAGAGCCTGTGCTGCGCAGCATTAAGGTTATGGATGCTGCAACTAAAGTGCAGCATGACAAGTTTGGGATTGTCCTCTTTTTCATACAAATCAAATACCATCTATTGATAAAAAGATTTTTGTCAGCAGGTGGTTTTTTGATTTCTTAAAATCCCAGTAACAAAGGGCTTTTTCTGGATTAAGCGTTTTGCATTGTATCATTTCTTGGCAGTTTACAGAGCCGTTTTGCACAGGACACTTGACACAAACCCATGCCTTTTTTAAGAGTATCTTTTAACGATTCCATTTTTGAAAATCAAATCGTTAAAAATTTGCACACCCCCTGCAAGGCAAATCGTTAAAAGATAGAAAAACAGCTCGCCAAGCGGTGACAAAATTGATGCATTCACTCCACTTTAACTAATTTTATGATAAGGGCGAGCAGTTCATCTAACGGAATATCCTTTCCGCGACGTTGCCACAAGCGAAAGAGCGACAAGACGGTGGAAATATGAAACTCATATAAATACGGTC
>WRJP01000085.1 GCA_009778535.1 Propionibacteriaceae bacterium
ACGAACGTGGCCCGCAGATAGTGGTTTCTCGTACTCACCCCAATCTGGTCTTGAAGCTATTCAAAGCAGAAGTGCCAGAGATCGAGCAAAAGGTTGTGGAAGTCATGGCGATCGCTCGTGAAGTCGGGCATCGTACCAAGATTTCAGTGCGCAGCCACGACCCGAATGTTTCTGCTAAAGGGGCGTGTATCGGGCCAATGGGGCAGCGCGTGCGAGCGGTGACGCATGAGTTGAACGAAGAAAAAATCGACATCATTGATTACTCTGACGACCCTATTACTTATATCGCTTCGGCGCTTTCGCCAGCGAAGGTGACTTCGGTCACCATCACAGATCACACTGCCAAGGCGGCCAGAGTGATTATTCCCGATTATCAGCTTTCGCTTGCAATCGGACGCGAAGGGCAAAATGCTCGCCTCGCGGCCAGACTAACTGGTTGGCGAATCGACATCAGGCCGGATACCGCGCCGTGACCTCAAGGCCAGAACGAACCTGCGTGGGTTGCAGGCAGCGTTCGCCGAAAGCTGAAATGATTCGTGTCGTCTCCGATGGGGCAGGAGGCATCACTTTTGATCGTGCTCAAACACTCCCTGGTCGCGGGGCGTATTTCCATCACGGATGTGAGGAACGCGGGTTTCGGAAAAAGATATTGTCACATGCGTTGCGAACTGTGGTTGATGTTGAACCGGTGAGAGCGATCAGAGAATTATGTCAGAGCGGGAGAATAGGGTAGAGTGGGTGTTTGACCTTCGCAAAAGTCCTGCGTCAATTTTACGCGGGTCGTTTTGCGTGCAATGAACCGGCAGAACCGGATTTCTGGAAGGATTCACCTTGGCCGCCTCGCGCAGAGCGTCGAAGAACGTCAACGTTGTCTTAAATAGCGGACGTATCTCATTTGCAAAAATTCACGAACCGCTTGAGGTCCCAAACTTACTCGATCTACAGATCCAATCATTTGACTGGTTGGTCGGTAACGAGGTGTGGCAACAGCGAGTAGCTGACCACAAGAGTTCGGGACGCACCGATATCAACACCAAATCTGGTCTTGGTGAGATTTTTGAAGAAATCTCTCCCATCGAGGATTTGTCGCAAACCATGTCGTTGTCCTTCCGCGACAACCGGTTTGAAGAGCCGAAACATTCCGTTGCCGAATGCAAAGACCGCGATGTGACATATTCGGCTCCGCTGTTCGTTACTGCCGAGTTCATGAACAACGACACCGGAGAGATCAAGTCGCAGACCGTCTTCATGGGTGATTTTCCGTTGATGACCGAAAAAGGCACCTTCATTATTAATGGTACTGAACGCGTCGTGGTCTCCCAGTTGGTGCGCTCGCCGGGCGTTTACTTTGAACAGGTTCCGGACAAGACTTCCGACAAAGACATCTTTACCTGCAAGATCATCCCCAGCCGCGGCGCTTGGTTAGAGTTTGAAATCGACAAACGCGAGCTAGTCGGCGTGCGTCTTGACCGCAAACGCAAGCAGAACGTGACTGTCCTGCTGAAAGCGCTGGGTTGGACAAATGAGCAAATCCTGGCCGAGTTCGGCGATTCGGAAGCCATGCGACTGACGTTAGAAAAGGATCATATCCAAGGCGTTGACGATGCGCTGCTAGACATCTACCGCAAGCTGCGCCCCGGTGAACCTCCCACCAGGGATGCCGCGCAGACCATGTTGGAGAACTACTACTTCAACCCCAAGCGTTACGATCTGGCGAAAGTTGGGCGTTACAAGATCAACAAGAAACTTGGTCTTGATCTTCCTTTCGACACCCAAGTGCTCACCATTGAAGACATTGTTGCTGCCATCAAGTACATCGTCGCCCTGCACGAAGGCAAGGCCGAACTGGACGGTCGCTTGGTGGAAACCGACGACATCGACCACTTTGGTAACCGCCGGTTACGTACGGTAGGAGAGTTGATTCAGAATCAACTCCGAATCGGTTTGGGTCGCTTAGAGCGCACGGTGCGTGATCGGATGACCACCCAAGATATTGAGGCGATCACTCCGCAGACACTCATCAATATCAGGCCAGTATCAGCGGCATTGAAAGAGTTCTTCGGCACTTCACAGTTGTCCCAATTCATGGATCAGACTAACCCTGTCGCTGGTCTTACCCACAAGCGCCGCCTTTCAGCGTTAGGCCCAGGTGGTCTTTCTCGTGATCGTGCCGGTATGGAAGTGCGAGACGTTCACCCCTCTCACTTCGGCCGTATGTGTCCGATTGAAACTCCTGAAGGTCCGAACATCGGCCTTATCGGCTCACTGGCTTCCTTCGCCAGAGTAAACGCCTTTGGTTTCATCGAAACCCCCTACCGCAAGGTTGTAAACGGCGTAGTAACCGACCAAATCGAATACTTGACCGCTGACGAAGAAGACCGCTACGTGGTTGCCCAGGCCAATGCTGTAATCGCAGACGACGGCAAGTTCGTTGAAGATCGAGTTTTGGTGCGCATCAAAGCTGGCGACGTCGATTCCGTCCCTGGTGACCAAGTGCAGTATATGGACGTTTCGGCTCGTCAGATGGTATCGGTGGCTACCGCCCTGATCCCATTCTTGGAGCATGACGACGCTTCCCGCGCTCTGATGGGTGCGAACATGCAACGTCAAGCCGTTCCGCTGATTCACAACGAGTCGCCCTATGTTGGAACTGGCATGGAATATCGCGGGGCAGTGGATGCCGGAGACGTGACGTTGGCCGCAAAAGCAGGCGTCGTAACTTCGGTAAGCGCTGACATTATCGACGTCAGCAATGACGACGGAACCTACACTTCCTACAAACTGGCGAAATTCGCGCGCTCCAACCAGGCGACCTGCATCAACCAGCGTCCACTAGTTGTGGCAGGGGATCGGGTTACCGCAAACCAAGCCTTAGCTGATGGTGCCTGCACCGATCACGGCGAGATGGCGTTGGGACGAAATCTTTTGGTCGCTTTCATGCCGTGGGAAGGTCACAACTACGAGGATGCCATCATCCTCTCCCAACGGTTAGTGCAAGAGGACATTCTCACTTCGATTCACATTGAAGAACATGAGATTGACGCCCGCGACACCAAGTTGGGCACCGAAGAAATCACGCGTGACATTCCAAATATCGGCGACGAAATGCTTGCTGACTTGGACGAACGCGGCATCATCAGAATAGGTGCCGAGGTTGCGACCGGCGACATTCTCGTCGGAAAAGTTACCCCAAAGGGCGAGACTGAGCTGACCCCTGAAGAGCGACTGCTGCGAGCCATCTTCGGTGAGAAAGCCCGCGAAGTTCGTGACACCTCCATGAAGGTTCCCCACGGTGAAACTGGAACCGTAATCGGAGTTAGGGTGTTCGACCGCGAAGACGGTGATGAGCTTCCTCCTGGTGTCAATCAGCTAGTTCGAGTCTATGTCGCCCAGAAACGTAAGATTTCGGACGGCGACAAGCTGGCCGGACGCCACGGAAATAAAGGTGTTATCTCTAAGATTCTTCCAGTCGAAGACATGCCATTCATGGAAGATGGCACCCCAGTTGATATCGTGCTCAACCCGTTGGGTGTGCCTTCACGTATGAACGTGGGACAGGTTCTTGAAACTCATCTGGGTTGGATTGCGCATTCGGGTTGGGACATTAAAGGTGTCAAGGAACCCTGGGCAAAGCGGCTCATCGACGTGGGATTGGAACGCGTAGAAGGCGGTGCCCGCTTAGCGACACCAGTGTTCGACGGCGCCAACGAAGAAGAAATCGCTGGCCTGCTAGAGCACGGTCTACCACAGCGTGACGGCCTCAAACTGGTCGACGCAGGCGGAAAAACGACACTATTCGACGGACGCTCCGGAGAACCGTATCCGCAAAAGGTCGGAGTTGGGTACATCTACATGCTCAAACTGCACCACCTAGTAGACGACAAGATTCACGCTCGTTCTACCGGCCCGTACTCAATGATTACCCAGCAACCGCTCGGCGGAAAAGCCCAATTCGGTGGTCAGCGTTTCGGTGAGATGGAAGTGTGGGCACTGGAAGCCTACGGTGCTGCGTGGGCACTCCAAGAGTTGCTCACCATCAAGTCCGACGACGTCCCAGGTCGAGTGAAAGTCTATGAGGCCATCGTGAAGGGTGAAAACATCCCCGAACCTGGCATTCCTGAATCTTTCAAGGTTCTGGTGAAAGAAATGAAGTCCCTGTGTCTGAACGTGGAAGTGCTTTCATCTACGGGCGCAGTGGTCGAGCTACGTGATTCTGAAGATGACTATCGCGCCAGCGAGGAGTTCGGAATCGATCTGTCAAGGCGCCCGGGTGTGGATAGTTTCGCAACCCTGGAAGACGTTTAGTCAACCTAGACAAATCGTTGTATCGATAAGAAAGATAAGAGAGAGAAACCAACGTGCTTGACGTCAATTTCTACGACGAACTGCGAATCGGCTTGGCTACGGCTGACCAAATCCGTGAATGGAGCCACGGCGAGGTAAAGAAACCAGAGACCATCAACTATCGCACGCTCAAACCTGAGCGCGACGGCCTGTTCTGCGAGAAAATCTTTGGACCCACCCGAGATTGGGAATGCTACTGCGGAAAGTACAAGCGGGTACGCTTCAAGGGCATAATCTGTGAGCGTTGCGGTGTGGAAGTCACCCGCTCCAATGTGCGGCGCGAACGTATGGGACACATTGAGCTGGCAGCTCCGGTAACCCACATCTGGTACTTCAAAGGTGTACCTTCGCGGCTGGGATATTTACTCGATATCGCACCAAAAGACCTAGAGAAGGTCATCTACTTTGCGGCGTACATGATTACTCACGTAGACGAGGAAGCTCGCCATCGTGATTTGCCCTCACTTGAAGCCAAGGTCGAGGTCGAACGCAAACAGATTGAACAGAACCGCGAAGCTGAACTTGCCGCGCGCCTAACACGTCAGGAAGAAGAGCTGATCGCTGCTGAGGAAGAAGGTTCCAAGACTCCGAAGAAGCGAATCACCGAGAACAGCGAACGTGAACTTAAGCAGATACGCGACCGTGCTACTAAAGAATTGGAACGTCTCGACGCGGTTTGGGATCGGTTCAAGTCCCTCAAAGTTCAAGACCTCGAAGGTGATGAAATCATCTACCGAGCGATGAAAGATCGTTTCGGGAAATACTTTGAAGGCTATATGGGCGCTGAGGCTGTCAAGAAACGCCTGGCGACCTTCGATTTGGAAGCTGAGTCGGAAACGCTGCGTGAGGTTATTCAAAACGGCAAGGGTCAGCGTAAGACCAGAGCGTTGAAGCGTTTGAAAGTTGTTTCAGCATTTCTGAGCACCGCGAACTCCCCACTGGGGATGGTTTTGGATGCAGTGCCGGTAATTCCTCCGGATTTGCGTCCGATGGTGCAATTGGACGGCGGTCGTTTCGCCACCTCCGATCTGAACGATCTGTATCGGCGGGTCATTAACCGCAACAACCGGTTGAAGCGGCTCCTCGACTTGGAAGCTCCGGAAATCATCGTCAATAATGAGAAAAGGATGCTGCAAGAAGCCGTAGATTCGCTGTTCGACAACGGTAGGCGTGGACGTCCGGTAACTGGCCCGGGTAATCGTCCACTGAAATCAATCTCTGACATGCTAAAAGGTAAGCAGGGGCGTTTCCGTCAGAACCTGCTGGGTAAGCGGGTTGACTATTCGGGACGTTCGGTGATCGTGGTAGGCCCGCAGTTGAAGCTGCATCAATGTGGTCTGCCGAAGGCGATGGCTTTGGAGTTGTTCAAGCCGTTCGTGATGAAGCGCCTTGATGATCTGAATTTGGCACAGAATATTAAGTCTGCCAAGCGGATGGTGGAGCGGCAGCGTTCAGTGGTTTGGGATGTGTTGGAAGAAGTCATTTCAGAACATCCGGTGTTGCTGAACCGTGCACCTACTCTGCACCGCCTCGGGATTCAGGCATTTGAGCCGCAACTCATTGAGGGTAAGGCGATTCAGATTCACCCGTTGGTTTGTACCGCGTTCAATGCTGACTTTGATGGCGATCAGATGGCAGTACATCTTCCGCTGTCTGCCGAAGCTCAGGCTGAAGCTCGGATTTTGATGTTGAGCACGAACAACATTCTCAAGCCTGCCGACGGCCGTCCGGTGACCATGCCTACTCAAGATATGATCATCGGCCACTATTTCCTGACCTTGGAGCAGCCGAACGCGATTGGTGAAGGTCGAGCGTTCTCGTCAGTTGCTGAAGCGTTAATGGCTTATGACAAGGGCGAGTTGGCAGTGGGTGCGCGTTGCAAGATTTGTTTGAGCGCTGATGTGACCGGGCCTGCGGATGTGAGGGTACGTGAAGACGGATCTTTCATCATGGAAACAACGCTGGGAGAAGAGTCATCAGGCACTGCTGGAGATGGCAGCAGACAAGCAGCAGAGGGATGGTGAACTTGCGTTAGCCACTCGCCAGCTTGCACAGCTGCAGAAGCTGTGCAGAACTTTGCAGGCAGAGAGAACATCATTGCTTGCACAGCTCAAGGCTGAGGGAGCAGCAAAGACAGGAGGTGAGGGAGGAGCTTCTGTTATTAGTTGGTTTCTGAGAGAGGAGTCATTTATTTTTGTGCTGTGTAAGCTGATAATCCAGCACTGAGTACAATACAAGGTTTTCACAAAAGAAGTAAACTATTTCAGCAATGTATGTTTTGGAATGATTATTAGAAAGTATGATGACATCATTACTGTTATCACCTTTGGGCAGAAAACTGGTGTGTAATTGTATTTTATGGTGGGTGGTATAAAAAACAAACTTTCAAAAATGTTTTGTATACATCATTTGTCTGCATTCACTTTCTTTGTGCATGTGGGTTTTCTGAAAGCATTTACTCTATTTACCCGAATGCAAGACAACTCTAGTCTAAGATGACTCCCCAAAAAATAAGACTTCTGCCAAGAGAATATGTATCCAAATCTAAGTCGATCCCCAAAAATAAAATGTCTGCTAAAAAAAGTATTTTAATATTGATTTCGTACATGAAGCATGTCAGATTCTATTTACCTTTACCAATCAGTGTCACTGTCTCCATCTTCACAGTCAGTGCTTTAATCTTCCTCACACTCCTAACATCCCCATCCTCTTTCTTCACTGTCATTCCACAGCATATCATCAGTCCGATTTACTGCATTGGATGTATGCACTTCTTCACAATCACTTCTGGTGAGATGCACTGCCATGCTGTTATGATCCACATTGACTAAATAATACATTCATACTTCCTGGTTTATGAACTACTTGAACCCATGAAAATTCACAATTTTCTCCTCAGATGGTGTGTGAAGGCAGCTAAGGCATTCAAGAGCTTGAGACTGACAGAATGTCTTATCCAGTGTCAAGCGGGTAGCAATTTTGCTGCTTGGTGTTTCTGAGTGTAACCCTAGACGTTTACATTTCTGTGGACGTAATTCATATGTTAGGAATGCCAGTGGGCAACACACATAAATGTTCATTCATTGTAAGTTAGGGATCTACTGATTTCATTAGCTCAAACAATGAGGTTTGGCTTTCCAAAAAGTTTAATTCAGCCTATGGGGTTTCTCTAAATTTGAAACTGGGCCAATAGGATCAGTTCAGTACACAGGGGGGTATTTGATTTGGATGGTGTAGAAGGTGCGAGGGGACACACTGTTTTGGCAGCTGGAGTAGTGCGTAAATAAAATTGGGTGCTCCATAAGTTTGGGACTGTTTTAATATAAATTTTCGATTAAAAAGAGACATGTAACTGTGTGTGCCAGTGCTGTGGATACACCCACTAGTGTGTTATAGTCTGATAGGTTCTGTAAACCAAGAGTGAACTTCTACAAATAAAATAAAGAAAACCCCCAAGAACTAAGTGTGTCAGCTGGAATAGTCAATTGTGGGCCTTGCAGGGACCTCCCATGTAAATTAACCTGAGATAAGACCTTCAGGTTCACTGGGCGATATAAGGGGTGAAGAGGACGGTAACAGTGGCATTCGCTATACTGACATTGTCAGCAGTGGCATCTGCCTCCGCAGACGAATGCCAAAATTTTGGCACTTTCATCGCAAACAAGTTGCTAAATTA
>WRJP01000086.1 GCA_009778535.1 Propionibacteriaceae bacterium
CGATAGCTTTGCGGTTAAAAAAGAGGTCGGGCGACGTGCTTTGGCAGGGCGAGTGTCAGAGTCCTTGGCCGCATGGGGAGCGGGTTTCGGGCCAGCCGGAATCGCCGCCTCGGCCACCACCGAGGCAGTCGAAATTTTATCTGTTTTGTATGTCATAGCATCGCCAATATAGCAAATCGGCGATGTCGGTGGAAGGGTTTTTTCAGCAATTTTTTTTTGCTGCTGAATTAGCGGTGCCAATAGCGAAGCAGGCACTGTAGCGGCGAAATTGAAATTTCGCCAGCACCCCTCGCGGAGCGAGGTGTTTTCTCCTCGCAGGAAACTCTTTTCCTCGCCTCGCTTCGCATCGGCTAACTGGCGGAATTTCAATTCCCCTGCGACGGGGCCCCCTTTCCGCCGCTACAGTACGATGTCACAATCTCAACGTGCCTATGTTAACCAGAAACACTATAGTGAATCGACGAAATCGAAACAACGGTTTACAAGTTTCTCGCCCGTAGCCTTTGCTCGTAATCCGGCGTTACATTGTAGACTTTGCGGTGGATGGTTTCGCGAACGGTGTCGCGGTGTTCGTCGGCGAGGTCGCCGTTGCGGTAGAGGAGCATGGGTGTCCACGGCAGGTCGGCGTGGTAGGTCGGTTGCATGTACGTAGCGTCCCAAAGGCGTCCTCCGAGGCGTTCGTGGAAGGCGATGCGGCGGCGGGCGGTTTCCGTGTCGGGCGGCTCGGTTTCGAAAACTAGCGGCGCGTTTTCGCGGGTGAGAATCGTGTGTACGACAGCCTCGCCGATTCGCTGCCCTTGCCAGCGCGGCGCGATGACGATGTATTCGCCGAAGACGAATTTCACTGGTGGACGAGAGGCGGTGGAGGAACTGGGAATAGTGGGAGTAGTGGGAATGCTGGGGCTTTCTTCGTTGAAGCGCCAATAGAAAACGAAGCCGACTTCGAGATTGATCTTGGTGTTCCCGAGAGTACCGAAGAAACAGAACTGGACTTGGATTTTGCCGTAGATGATGCGGCGGCTTTGGAGGAAATCGAGATAGATTTCAGCGAGCCGGAGCCAGAACCTGAGCCAGTATTTGATGATTCGGATAGCGAAGATGCGGCAGTGATCGAAGAACTGCGGCGTGAGCTAAGTGAAAAGGTGGGGGATTGGTATGTCGTCCACACTTACTCTGGCATGGAAAATCGGGTTAAGCAGAATTTAGATAATCGAGTTAAAAGTCTCGAACAAGAAGACAACATCTTTGAATCGATTGTTCCCACCGAGGACGTGATTGAGACCCGCAACAATCAGAAGAAATCAGTGACCAGAACTACACTCCCTGGGTATGTCTTGGTGCGGATGTTCTATTCAAATGAGACTTGGGCTGTAGTTCGCCATACCCCTGGTGTTACAGGTTTCGTGTCGTTTGGAAGTGCTCCGGTACCGTTGACACTGGACGAAGTAGTCAAACAGTTAACCCCATCGGCTCTCGCAAAAGCCAATGCTGTCGAGACTGGTACCAGCAGACGGAGCAAGAAGAAAGTCGAAATCGCCGACTATAAGGTTGGAGATTCGGTCATGGTGGTGGCGGGCGCACTGCAAGGCTTGCATGCAACCATCACTGAAATTAACGCCAAGGGTGAACGCCTTAAGGCATTGGTTGAAATTCTCGGCCGGGAGACCCCGGTTGATCTCACTGTCGGCCAGATTCAAAAGATCTAGCCATAAATAACGAAACTGTAAGAAGGACGATAATAGATGCCTCCCAAGAAGAAGGTTGCTGCGGTAGTTAAGGTTGCGCTGAACGCTGGAGGCGCTACTCCGGCTCCGCCGGTTGGTACGGCGTTGGGCCCCCATGGTGTAAACATTATGGAGTTTTGCAAGCGTTACAACGCTGAAACTGAGAGTATGCGTGGCGACATAATCCCCGTCGAAATCACAATTTATGAAGACCGGACGTTCTCGTTCATCACAAAGACATCTCCGGCAGCAGAGTTGATAAAGAAAGCAGCCGGTTTGAAATCTGGCTCAGCTACTCCGCATACCGCCAAGGTCGGAAAGATCACAGCCGAGCAGGCTAGAGAGATCGCCCAAAAGAAGATGGCTGATCTCAATGCCAACGACGTTGATGCAGCGATGAAGATCATCGCAGGCACGGCGCGTTCCATGGGCGTTGAAGTCGAATAGGACGTAACTAAGTAAAGAAGCTGATTCACCGCAATCGAGGTGAACCAATGAAACCGTGGGAGGGTAGATCCCGCACCACAACTGGCAGTTGGCTCATACGGGAGCCACATGAAAGGAGACCAGAATGAAAAGAAGCAAGGCATATCGGGCAGCGGCAGCGCTGCGTCAAGCTGGACAGTTGTACACTCCAGAGCAGGCTCTGGCATTGGTGAAGAAGGGTGCCTCGGCCAAATTCGATGAGACTGTTGAGGTCGCGCTGCGACTGGGTGTTGACCCCAGAAAAGCCGATCAGATGGTGCGCGGCACCGTCAATCTGCCAAACGGTACTGGTAAGACGGCGCGAGTCCTTGTTTTCGCCACCGGTGACAAGGCGGCAGAAGCCGTTGAGGCTGGCGCTGACGAGGTCGGCGCCGATGAGTTGGTCGACAAGATCGCCGGCGGCTATCTGGATTTCGATTCAGTGGTGGCGACCCCCGACATGATGGGCAAAGTCGGAAAGCTCGGTAAAGTACTCGGGCCACGCGGCTTAATGCCAAACCCTAAGACCGGCACTGTGACAATGGATGTTGCCAAAGCTGTGGCCGACATTAAAGGTGGAAAGATTGAGTTCCGCGTCGACCGTCACGCCAACTTGAATTTCATCGTTGGTAAGGCGTCATTTAGCGAGCAGCAGCTTATTGAGAATTATTTTGCGGCACTTGAAGAAGTGCTGCGCTTAAAGCCCGCATCATCGAAGGGACGCTACATCAAGAAAGCGACTGTAGCAGCGACGATGGGCCCTGGTGTGAGTGTCGACCCCACTAAGAACAAGCCCAGCGCGGAGTAAGATTCCTTCCACCTGTTGCTGCCGACCCGGTAGTTGAGGTGTGCCTGATTGTCCCTTTTTCTTGTCATCCTCGACATCGGTTCCCTCGCGCAGGATGACAAATTGGAGGTTGAGTGCCAACCGAAGGTTGGTGTATCGAAACCCAGCGCTGCATATGCCGGTGCAGTCATTTAGTCAGCTTCGTCGTCGAAGGCGGCCTCAAGTTGTAGCTGGGGACTTGGTTCGCTCAGTTCTTGCACGTCGCGGAGTTTGCGGTTAATGGCACGGGTGCGCTGCCCAACAATTTTCTCCAAGGTGTTATCTGCGGTGGCGATCTGTTTACGGACAGTATCAATCATCGTTTCAAACTTGCCAAACTCGGCCTTGACAGCCCGCAAGGTGTCCCAAACTTCCAGAGAGCGTTTCTCGATAGCCAGGGTCTTGAAACCCATCTGCAACGAACTCAAAAAGGCAGAGAGCGTAGTCGCACCGACTGCCGTAACCTTGTATTTGTCACGTAGCTCCTCAAAAAATGCTGCGTTCTGCACCACTTCGGCATAAAGACCTTCAGTGGGAAGGAACATCACCGCGAAGTCAGTCGTGAGTGGCGGTTGTATGTACTTCTCACTGATTTCTTTGGCGAATCCGCGAATTCGTGTCAGCAGCGCTTTGCGTGCGCTGTCGATGTCGGCCTTGTCTTGCGCGTCAAGTAGCCGGTTGAAATCTTCTATCGGGAATTTTGAATCAATCGGAAGCAAGAGCGGTGTGTCGCTGCTTCCTGGCAGCTTAATCGCGAATTCGACCCATTTGTTGTGGCAAATTTCTACATTTGTCTCGTACTGGCTTGGAGCGAGGGTGTCAGAGAGCAACTTTTCCAGCCGTACCTCTCCATAGGTGCCACGCTCCTTGATGTTGGTGAGCGCGTTCTTGAGACTCTTTGCATCCGCAGCCAGATTCTTCATCTCGCCTAGCCCTTGCTGCACCGTGTCAAGCTGGGTGCTGACTAACTGGAAGGATTGTGAAAGCCGGGTTTCTAGGGTTTTTTGTAGTTTTTCGTCAACGACATTTTGCATCTGCTGCAAGCGTTTTTCGTTACTCTCCTGGAGTGATGTGACCTTGCTCTCCAGAGTAGCGTTTAGTTTTTCGTTGCTTTCTACGCCACTGCGTTGGATGTTGGAAAGCTGAGTGTCAATCTGGGTGCGAAATTCGCTCAACTGGCTGCTTAATTCTTCTCGATTGCCTTTCAGCGTACCTTGGATGCTCTTTTGGATGATCTCAAAACGGTTGAATTGGTCGGTGGCTCCAGCAGAGAGTTGCCTTTCAACGCTCTCGCGTTGCTCGGTAGCGCTGTCTTTTAGCAAGGTTGTTATCACAGCTATGCCTGACTTTGCCCTGCTGGTCAGTTGCAGCACGACAACTATCACTAGTAAAACTGCAATTACGATGCTGACTACCAGTTGCGTATCCATCTCTATCACCTTTTTACCTCGGACTTTGCGACTACTTCAACCATAGCGACCGGCACCGACAGTTTTTGATTTGGCGGCAGCAGTCGAACAGAATTGGTTCGCGGCGAGTTGCTAGGCTGAGGTAGTTGCGACGTTGAGAGGCGGGTGTTGCACATGGATTTCATAGCAGAAATTCGCAGCGCGCTAGTTGCTTCAGCCGACCAGCAGCGAGCAGCAGGGCAGCAGGCGTATATGAAATCTACGATGCCATTTTACGGTGTATCGATGCCCGAAGTTCGTAAGATTACGCGGCAAATAGCGAAGTCGTACGATCTCGATTTGGCTGGGTTAGCGCAGCTGTCGCGGCAGGTATGGGATGGCGCGACACACCGTGAGGAACGCCATGTGGCACTCAACTTGCACGGACTTCCGCTTGCAAAAGGAAAACTGGAACTGGTCGACCTGTATGAATATCAAGCGGTAACCGGAGCTTGGTGGGATTACGTCGATGAGCTAGCCCACCGAATCGCCAATCTACACGACGCTCACCCGCAGCAGACAGCTCGAATTGTGGGTATCTGGAGCGTGGCAGAAAGTTTCTGGCTGCGTAGGTTAGCAATCATCAGTCAACTGCAACGAAAGGAACGCACCAACGTCTGCTGCCTGGCGGAAGTGATCGAAGCCAACCGTACCGAAAAGGAGTTTTTCATCCGCAAAGCGATAGGTTGGGCATTACGAGATTATGCACGCTTCGACCCAGCTTGGGTTCGTTCCTTCGTCGCATCCCATGAACTCAGCCCACTCAGCAAGCGCGAGGCGCTGAAACATCTATAGTAAGCTCTTAAGCGTCTGTGAAGATGGCAATTATTAGGCTTCGCAACCTATCAGGATAGGAAAAGCGCACTAGCTGTTGCGTACTCTGGTCTTGAATGACGCTTCGATTTCCATGCCTTGCGACAGGTCTTCTTTTGATCGCACTTTCGCAGGCAGCGCCAAAAAGTGCGTCCCATCACCCATCGGTAGCAATGATGTGTCCCAACTCGACTCCCCGACGCTGGCGGTGACCGCAATCAGTCCGCGGTCGGCAAGATGTAGCAGTGGTTCACACAGGTTGGTCGGCACGCTAACGTAGTACCAACCCATGTCTTTTTCAAAACGTTCTATGGTTGCAGAAAAGGTGCTAGTCATATCGGGGCTCCTTTGAATCTTCCTAGCTTCATGGTATCGAGTTCTGGTCGCAATCTCCCACAGCCAGCTTTTTGTGAAAAAACAGAAAAAAGTCAGCCAATAAGCAGGGCGTTAAAATCGGCGTTGGTGCCGTGGAATACGTTACGGTCGATGAAACGCTCAGAGCCTGTGTAACCTGCTAAACGGCCGCGATCTGTGTACTGCCAAAAAGTCCAAGACTTGCCGTCTGGGAGCGACGGCCTGCTATGCACGTTCCGTATCCAGATCAGATAGTGGTCGAATCCAGATGCCAGGTATGCGTTCCACAACTGTTCATCGCAGTAGATGATGGGCACTACACCATAGAACTGCTCCAGAGCACCAAGAAATGCCGCTAGCTCACTGGTGAGCGCCTCTCGATCTGGCCTGCTAAATACCCAGCTCCCGTAATACTCCACATCTGCAACCGGAGGGAGCATTCCTGGCAGTCGCGGTACATTCGCTGTGAACCAGGCAGCCTGAGCTGCGCCAGAACTCTCGAAGCTGAAGAAATGGTATGCACCAACCCGCACATCGGCTTGGCGTGCCCCTTCCCGATTGATGTCGAAATGCGGGTCGATGTAACTACTGCCTTCGGTAGCTTTTATGAACGCAAAATCGACTCCTTGCGCGGCGATCACTGACCAGTCTATGTCGCCTTGGTAGCGAGAAACATCGACACCTTGGATGGGAAATTCGACTCGCGTAGGACGATTGAGAGCAACGATTCCAGTCAGCACCAGCGCAGCTACGACACCCAAGATGGCAAGCACCACACCGCCTGCGATGAGCCAGCGTTTCATAGCTTCTCCTGTCAGGCTCGATGGTGCATGGGTATTTACCACCTTACTCACATTGCGAAGTCACCCATCTATTGTCATCAAAGCTCGATTGCATCCTTCGTCTATACGCCGGGTTTCGATACACAGGTCTGCGACCTGTACCCAACCACCGGATCGGCGGCAATCAGCAGGAAAGAGGTCAGCATCTCGACTAGCTGTGGACAGCACGAGGATAGGAGTAAAAAAGAACCCTCCAAGACCTTTCTACCCTATATTGATAGCCGATATACCTTTGGTAGACTAGTGGGATGGCAATCAACGTAAAAAACGAGAACTGTGTCACTGTGGTGAAGCAGTTAGCCGAGCAACTTGGAGTCAGTTACACCGCTGCCATAGAGATTGCGGCAGCGACCGCGCTTCAGGCACATTCCAAAACAAGTAAGGAAGCTGCGGCAAGCCAGATCGAGCAAATCATCGCTGCATACCAAGCTCACCTTCCAGTCGACCATTACATGAATGTGGAAGAACTCTACGACGACAGTGGATTGTTCAGATGATTGTCGATACTTCAGCGCTCATTGCGATCTTACGACGAGAACCTGGGTACGAGTCGCTGTATGAGGCAGTTTTGTCTGATTCCGAACCAAAGCTGAGCGCTGCCACGGCAGTAGAGTTATACGCCGTTGCAGACGTAAGAGGCGAACCAGGTCAAAGCCGCCGCATTGACAGACTGTTAGAAATGCTCCGGATTAGCATTGTGCCTTTCGATGCCGAACAAGCAAATATCGCTAGAGCTGCTTATCGTGATTTCGGGAGAGGTTCTCAGCATCCGGCGAAGCTAAACCTTGGAGACTGTTTCGCCTATGCGCTAGCTACCCAAACTGGAGAACCGCTGCTTTGTGTCGGCAGTGACTTCATCCATACCGATGTAACTCTTTTCACTGTCGGTTGAATATGCAACCGCGCGGCATTGGTTGATGATGCAGACAGCCTATGACCTAGCTCAGGTACGCAAGCTGGCTGCGCCCGTAGTGCAACCACTGGATGCTGCCTAATCTGTCTGCTCAGCGCAGACCCAGCCCAGCAGCACCTAGAGTAGACATCTTGGAAACGGCAAGAAAGGTTGCAGCAGTGAAACTCAAGACAGGTCTACTATTAGTGGTTTTAGCATTACTTTCGGGGTGTGTACCGCAGGTTACGCCGGGTGTGGAGGCAAATCCAACAGGTTCTGTGGCTCCCAGTTCCTCGGGCACAGCCACGCCAACTATTTCATCAGCTACACCTACCGTCACGCCAGATACTCCCGCGACGAATAGCCCGCAAGTTCCAGATGGACCCAAGACTGCAAAAGAGTTCAAAGAAGTACTTGAAGGCAGGGGTATTTTTTCTCCTGAAATAACGACAGCTTTAGTGAGCCTTGACGACGAAGAGCTTCAAGCTGCTGGGAAGGTGCTAGCAGACGCTACCACGCGGCTCGATTGGAGTTCCTCGCGCTATAGGGATTTCTGCAAGAATTTCTATGCCGCTGATATTAGAATGACTGCCCCAACCGCCTCACTAGGAGCTATTAATCATCTGCTGGACGAATGCTG
>WRJP01000087.1 GCA_009778535.1 Propionibacteriaceae bacterium
CAACCGATCACGATTTCCGCAGACGCCACTATCAGAGAAGTCGACGAGTTGTGCAATCGCTACCGTATTTCCGGCGTTCCAGTGGTAGACGACGATATGCATCTGCTAGGTATCGTCACGAACCGAGATATGCGTTTTGAGGATGACCCAAACCAGCAGGTGAGCCTGGTTATGACGAAAATGCCGCTGGTAACCGGATGGCCAGGCATTTCTGGCGATGAAGCCTTGAAACTGCTCGCGCAGCACAAGATTGAGAAGTTGCCTTTAGTGGATGCCGACCAAAAGCTGCGGGGTCTGATCACGTTGAAAGACTTCGTGAAATCTGGCAAATATCCGCTGGCATCCAAAGACGAATCGGGAAGGCTCCGCGTCGGCGCAGCTATCGGTTTTTTTGGCGACGCCTGGGAACGCGCGATGGGGTTGATCGAGGCTGGTGTCGACGCGATTGTTGTGGATACCGCACACGGTCACACCCAGAGCGTGCTGGAAATGATCGCCAGATTGAAAGCTGAGCCGAAAGCTACCCATGTGGACATCATCGGTGGCAATGTCGCCACCTACGAAGGGGCAGCTGCCTTGGTTGCTGCTGGTGTCGATGGGGTAAAGGTCGGAGTTGGCCCAGGCTCGATCTGCACTACGCGAGTGGTGGCAGGAGTTGGCGTTCCACAGGTGACAGCGATCTACGAAGCTGCCCGCGCTTGCCGCCCGGCGGGCGTTCCGGTTATCGGTGATGGCGGGTTGCAATACTCCGGCGATGTGGCAAAGGCATTAGTCGCCGGAGCCGATTCGGTGATGCTCGGGTCACTGCTGGCAGGCTGCGAGGAGAGCCCTGGCGAATTGGTGTTCACCAATGGGAAACAGTTCAAGCTATATCGCGGCATGGGGTCATTGGGTGCAATGGCTGCCCGCGGGAAGAAGATGTCGTATTCCAAAGACCGTTACTTCCAAGATGATGTGGTCAACAACGATCAAATCATTCCCGAGGGCGTTGAGGGACAGGTTCCCTATCGCGGGCCCTTAGCAGCAGTCGCGTACCAGCTTGTTGGGGGGCTGCGGCAGTCGATGTTTTACTGCGGCGCAGCGACGATTCCCGAATTGCACGAACGCGGCAAATTCGTTCGAATCACTCAAGCCGGATTGCGAGAATCGCATCCACATGACGTTGCGTTGACCACCGAAGCTCCCAATTACGCTACTAAGTTGTAACTGCATAATGAAAGATATGAGCAGTGATTGAAATAGGACGCTCGAAACGAGCAACTGAAGTTTTCAGCTTTGACGACATTGCAATCGTTCCCGACCGGCGTACCCGTGGCGATGAAGAAGTAAATCTTTCCTGGAAAATCGACGCGATTACCTGCGATTTCCCCATCGTCGCCGCACCAATGGATTCAGTGATGTCACCCGCTACTGCAATTGCCTTTGGCAAGCTCGGGGGTCTAGGCATCTTGAACCTTGAGGGACTGTGGACTAGGTATTTTGACCCGATGCCGCTGCTAGAAGAGTTGGCTGCCATTGCCGATCTGCCGACGGCGACCAAACGGATGCAAGAAATCTATTCCGCTCCCATCCAGTCCGAACTAATCACAGCCAGGATGCAAGAGATTAGGGACGCGGGAGTTCCGGTCGCTGGCTCGCTTTCGCCTAAAATGTGTGCAGAATTTCGTGAAACTGTTGAGAATGCTGGTGTCGATTTTTTCGTGATACGCGGAACGACGGTCTCAGCCGAGCATGTTTCCGGCGTTGAGACGCCACTGGATTTGAAGCAATTCATCTACCACTTAGATGTTCCGGTGATCGTCGGTGGCTGCGGCACATACCAGTCAGCGCTGCACTTGATGCGAACTGGCGCTGCTGGAGTTTTGGTTGGTTTCGGCGGTGGCGTCAGTGGTCGCAACAACCAGGTGTTAGGCGTTGAGATACCGATGGCCTCCGCACTCGCAGACGTTGCAGAGGCGCGCCGCGACTATCTGGACGAGTCTGGAGGTCGCTATGTGCATGTGATTGCTGATGGTTCGCTGGGCAACTCTGGAGATATTTCTAAAGCCATTGCTTGTGGCGCAGACGCGGTGATGATAGGCGGCCCACTCGCTAGAGCTAGCCAAGCACCTGGTCGGGGTTACCACTGGGGAGCCGAGGCCTGGCATCCCAGCTTGCCGCGTGGCGAACGAGTGCAGGTGGGTACCATCGGAACGTTGGAGCAGATCATGTTCGGGCCCTCACATACCGCAGATGGAACGATGAACCTGGTTGGTGCGCTGCGCAAGTCAATGGCTACCACCGGCTACAGCAATATCAAAGAGTTCCAGCGCGTACGAATAGTCGTTCGTAACTGACGAATCTGCGCTTCCTCTCCAGCTTTCTGTTGTGTATGCCCAAAATCTTCAGCTGCGCGACCATTTTAGTGCGCAAAGTTGCTTCCGGGATTGTAATAATCCCTAGCCAAGCCCACAATCAGAACGAAAACACCCAAATCATGAGTCAAGTGATGTTGAGTTTGAATTAACCTCAACCGTAATAATCTGAAGTTGACCCAGCATTGGTTGCATGCTGCGTGATCGCGTCCATTGCAGGGTCGTCAGTCCATGCCTGTTTGACTGCGTCTGAAAATGCCAAGGCAGCAGCTAGTGGGTCGGTCGCCATAGAGATTGCCCGCGAGCATCCGATGCGGCGCACTCCCACATCAAGCAAGTGAGCGACATTGCTCTTATTAACTCCACCGGTAGCGAACCATATTTTTGACGCAGGGTTCGATTGTGGTGCCATCCAGCATGCGTGGGCGATCAAATCATCATTATTTGCTGGACCTACCCACAGGTAGTCGATTGCAGGAGTTGCCAGTGCTTCATCGAACTCTGCTCTAGTTTCACAGGTGCAGCCCAACAAGATTCCCAGCGGGAGTGCCGACTTGATTATTTCGGCTCTGCGGGGACTAGCTAGATGAAAGAAATCAGCTTGGTAGGCGACGTCGGGACGCTCGCGTATCCCAAAGAGGGCATTGTCGATGGCGATACTTCGGTGCAACTTTCCCAGCGCTTCGATAAGTTGGGCATCGGAGCGGGTGTCGTCGGTGATGGTGACAATGTTCACTCCGGCGGCCACCAGCCCTGGGAGCGGCGCTGGCAGTTCCAAACCGGTGATGAACAATAACTTCGCGCTGCGAAGTCTTGCGGCGGGTGCGGACAAGAAGGTCACTATTAAAGGTTAGTGGTCGGCGCGCCGAAAAACCTACATTTCACACTGCGGGGTAGAATCATTTTTAACTGTGGGCAATAGCCGCTTCCCCGAGAGTGTCCGGAGTAGATAGTGCCGAGCGTGAATGATACCGATCCCTTAGTAGGGCGAATACTCGATGGTCGGTACGAAATCCATGCCAAAATAGACCGCGGCGGGATGGCGACCGTCTATCGCGGAGTTGATAAGCGCTTGACGCGCAACGTAGCTGTCAAGGTAATGCACGAGTCGCTGGGTTCTGATGCGGAATTCGTGGCGCGTTTCGATCGGGAAGCCCGTGCTGCTGCCGGGTTGGTTCACCCCAATATTGTTTCGGTTTTCGATCAAGGCATGGACGGCGGTCGTCCCTACATCGTGATGGAATATGTCCAAGGCGAAAATCTGCGGAAAATCATCAGGCGCGCCGCTCCCATGACCCCGCAAGCGGCTCTCGACCTGCTCATTCCGGTAGCTAGCGCGGTTGCAGCAGCTCATGAAAAAGGCATCATGCATCGTGACCTGAAGCCCGAGAATGTGCTGGTTTCAGATCGGAAGCAGTTAAAGGTAGCCGACTTTGGGCTCGCCAGAGCAGTGACTGCAAACACTGTCACATCGGCAGGAACAGTTATCGGCTCGGTCTCGTATCTTGCTCCAGAGCTTGTCACCAACGGAAAAGCCGATACCAGAGCTGATGTGTATGCATTGGGTGTGATTCTTTACGAGATGCTCACCGGAAAGAAGCCGCATACCGGAGATAGTCCGATCCAGGTCGCCTACTCGCATGTCCACAACGACATAGCCCCGCCTTCGGCTTCTGGACTGCGCATCCCCGACTATGTGGATGCGATCGTGCTGCGCTGCGTAAACAGGCAGCTAGAAGCCAGACCAGCAAACGCATCAGCGATGTTAGGGCTCCTGCAACAAGCACGTATGGCACTGGCCAAAGGAAAAGCCAACGATCAGACCCTGACGGCTCAAATTTCTGAAACTGGCCTAAATCCCGATGAGCAGCAAACTGCTCGGGTTAAGACGATCGACCCGCTCAGTGATACTGCGCCAATTCCTTCGGTGCCACCCGATCTAGCCATGTCGGCACCAACCAGGGCGAGCACGGTTGATTCTGCATCAGCTGTGGCAAGCTACACTCCGCTACAAGCCGCATCCCCGCTCCGCCTTAAACAGAAAAGACGTCACCGCAGCGGACTGGTGGTGTTGTTGTTAGTGCTAGTGCTGGCGGTGTTGTTGGGCTTCACCGGTTGGTATTTGGTGAAGGGTCGCTATATTGAGGTGCCAGATTTTGTTGGCCTTTCGCAGACTAAGGCCGAAACATTAGCTACCAAGAATGGGCTTGAGGTCGTTTTCGAGAATGCGTTCGATGAAAACATACCGGCAGGCCAGGTTATTCATTCATTGCCAGGTTTTGGAGAACCTATCGTTCGCAGCGGCACAGTTACAGTCACTTTGTCGAAGGGGAAAGAGCGTTACGAAGTTCCGAAACTGGTCGGAAAGACCCTTGAGGATGCCAGGAAGTTACTCGGAGAAAACAAACTTGAAGTTGGCGCTGTAGATCATGATTGGGACGAGAAATCAGAAACGGGCACTGTGGTTCGCTGTTCCCAAAAAGCAGGCGAGTTGGTAAAACCAAATACCTCGATTGATTTGGTGCTCTCCAAGGGAGCCAAACCTATTCAAGTCGTCAGCTTTGTGGATAAACCATACAACGATGCCAAAAAGGCATTGGATGATATGGGGCTCAAAGTGAAATCGACCGAGAAGTTCAACGACACCATCAAAAAAGGGAATGTGATTTCGCAAACTCCAAAAGATGGCGAGTTACATAAAGGTGACACCGTTACATTCGTCGTCTCCAAAGGGCCAGATTTGGTAGAAGTGCCCAGGGTTCGCGGATTAACGACAGCAGAAGCAAAAAAGCGCCTAAACAACGCCGGTTTCAAGATAAAAGAATCGAATCTGACCAATTATCCGCTGGGGTTCATAAACGGTTCCAACCCGGGAGCAGGCAAGAAAGCACCCAGGGGTTCCACTATCACCCTTTACATCGTTTGAACTGACTTCTGGTATGCGAGGAAGCCGCTGCTACCTTGGCAAAGAGACTGACCTGCGTCGAAGGATTCTTTTAGTGGTCGCGGTTGGCGGCGGCATAGGCCATTTCGATTAGGGCGTTGACGGCTGCTGGTCGCAGATAGGGGTCGCGTCTGATCGTATGCAGCGCAGTGTTGAGTGAATCGTCAATGGCTGTTTCTACAGCCTCCAGCGCCCCACAGGTTTGGATGATTTCGCCGCACACACCGATGTCCGTATCGGTAAGGTCAGGTCTTCCAAGACTAGCTGCTAGTTGTAGCGCTTGATCTTCGCCAGCTAATGACATGGCTTTGGCGATCAGGATGGTGAATTTTCCTTCGCGTAGATCATCTCCGGCTGGTTTACCGGTCACAGCCGGATCGCCGAATAATCCCAGTACGTCGTCACGGTATTGAAAAGCCCTGCCGGTTGCTGAACCATAGTTCGTCATAGTTTCCAATAGCGAAGGTGTTCCGCCTGCCATCGCAGCTCCGATCTGAAGCGGGCGGACGACTGTGTAGCGCGCAGTCTTATACTCGACGACTTGTTCGACGAACTGTAGAGCTGCCTGCGGATTGGTGCGGGCTGTTCTCAGATCGAAAGCCTGAGCTTGTAGGTCTAAGAATTGACCGGCGCTGACTTCGGTACGCATCCGTTCCAGCCAGCCTCTGCCGCGATTTAAGGTTTGCGCATCAAAACCGGATTCCTCGAAAAGTTCAGTCGCCCACTTAGCAAGCAGATCGCCCAGGATTATCGCTCCAGCTTTGCCAAAGACCTCGGAATCTCTTAGTAATTGGTTGCTGCTATGCCAGCGCTGAAACTGCCGGTGAGCTGCGGGCTGACCGCGGCGGGTATCAGAGCCATCCATCACATCGTCATGAATCAGTTCACTAACATGCAGCAGCTCTAAACTCGCGGCTGCGCGCACTAAGGCATCGCTGTTTTCCGGCATGGCAACGCTGAGATAACCCCAGATGCAGTACGCCGGACGAATCCGTTTCCCTCCTGATGTGAAAGTCTGCGCTAACTGGCCGAGTATCGTTGTATTGGAACTAATGGCGGCAAGCTCCGCGTTCTTCGCGTACAAGAATTCTTCAATCTCGGCATCAACTTGGGCGATAAGTTGCTCGCCAAAAGCTGCTTCTGCATGGAAATCATCTGCCACAATGCAATCTTATTGGAGGGTTCAGCTTTCGGGTTGCAAAGTTGTGAGAATCTGCTTGGTTGCGTTGGAACGGTTTTGTGTGAAGAAATGCAGCCCTGGGACTCCTGCGGCGAGCAGTTCTTGGCAAAGCTCGGTGGCTAGCTGAACGCCAATCTCAGTAACCGAGGATGGATCGGGTGCTGCTTGGAGGCGCTGCACCATCGGTTTGGGGAGTTCTGCGCCAGAAAGCTCGGCGAAACGTTGCACCTGTTTGATGTCTGTCACCGGCATGATCCCCGCAATGATCGGCAAGGTACAACCTAGCGAACGAACTCGCTCAACCAAGTCAAAATAGGCTTGAGCGCGGAAGAATAGCTGGGTAATAGCGAACTCTGCCCCGGCGTTCTGTTTGTCCAGCAAGATTTTGGCATCCAGCATGAAATCCCGATTTTCGGGATGAGCATCCGGAAATGCTGCCACTCCCACACAAAAATCGCCTTTGTCCTTGATGAGTTTCACAAGTTCTGAGGCGTTGTTCAGTCCGTTTTCATGGGTTTGCCAAGGCGCAGTCGGCCCACCTTCTGGATCGCCTCGTAGAGCCAAAATGTGTTTAACTCCAGCTTGCGCATACGAATCGAGTGTAGAAACGATGTCGGTCTTCGTCTGGCCGACGCAGGTGAGATGCCCCATAGTCGCCACGGTGGTTTCTTGCTGAATGAATCGTGTCGCTTCGATGGTGTGTTCTCTGCTTGAGCCTGTTGCGCCGTATGTGACAGAGACGAAATCAGGTTTGAGGATTTCCAATTCTCGGATTGCGGTACGCAACGCCGTCATCCCACTTGGAGTCTTGGGAGGGAAAAACTCAAAAGACATCGTTGGGTGACTGCCAAGCAAGTCTGCAATCGTGGAAGTTTTCATATTACGTCTTGCGGAATCCATTTCCCAGGTTCTCCAACGTCTATTGTTATTAGATTCCGTGTCGGGCGGGTGAGGCACACATAGAGGACGCGCTCCCCTGCTGGGGAGTCAGTGACGATTTGATCGGGAGAAACAATTATTCCGGCATCGAATTCCAAACCTTTAACCCCAAGTGGTGAAACAATTATTATTCGGTCTTTAAGGGACAAAAACTCAGTGTTTACGGTCAGTTGCTCCGCGAGTTCTGATCGTGATGGCGGAATGATTATTCCGATGGTTCCCTCGACTGCTGCCGCAAGTTTTCGTATCGAATTGATGGTGGTTTCCAACAGTTCAGCTTCGGGAACATTGATGAGCTCAGGGTCGCAACCGGCCGAACGAACGGCATTTGGTAGATCAGCTT
>WRJP01000088.1 GCA_009778535.1 Propionibacteriaceae bacterium
GCTGGGATTGACCCCATGCCACTGGTCAGCGAAGCCGTACGCGGTGAAGGTGCGATCGTAGTAACCGAGCAAGGCGAACCCGTCTCGGAAAATTCGCTGGCCGCCAGAGATGTGGTTTCCCGCGCTGAATGGGCAGCGCTCATGGCTGGTCATAAGGTCTTTCTGGATGCACGCAACGCCCCAGGTGCGCATTTCCCCAGGCTTTTCCCAGCCATCACCAAGAAGATAAACGATGCCGGACTCGACCCCCGCACCGATCTGATTCCGATTCACCCAGCCGCCCACTACCATATGGGCGGGGTTCAGGTAGATGCCCGCCAAGAAACCAATATCAGGGGGCTTTACGCCGTTGGCGAAGTTTGCTCGACAGGGTTGCACGGCGCAAACCGGCTGGCCTCAAACTCACTGTTGGAAGCTGTCGTGACTGGACGCGAAACTGGCGTGTACTTGCGCACACTTGCAGGCAAAACCAGCGACCAGGAATCTCATCAAGCTACTATGATCACCCGCAGAGCTATCGAAAGTCCAGAACTGCCGTTAGCAAAAATCCGCGAGGTCATCACCGCCGCAGCCGGAGTGCTGCGAGACCAGGACGGCTTGGAGCAAGCCAAAGAACTGCTGCTGCCAGCCCTTGACACTGACGCAGGTTTAGTCGCATACCTGATCGCTGCCTCTGCTGCGTTGCGGATGGAGTCTCGTGGTGCCCATACCAGGACAGATTTTCCTAATACCAACGCCAAAGCCGAACACATAACTGTCCACATATCCGATTTCACAGAATTGAGCACGCAATGAACCATCTGCCTGCGTTCATCTACGAACCAACCATTCGAGCCGCCCTAGCTGAAGATTTGGGACGCGCAGGCGACCTGACCTCCAATGCGATCATCGATGCCGACGCGCAAGGAACAGTGGCATTAGTGAGTCGAGAGGATGGAGTCGTCGCTGGAGCTGATTGCGCAGTGCTGGCCTGGAAACTTGTCGACCCCGCAATCGAAGTAAAAATCGACATTTCCGACGGTGAAACGGTGACACCTGGAGCCACTATTGGCACCGCTTCAGGCTCTATGCGAGGACTGCTAACCGGCGAACGCGTCGCACTGAACTTCCTGGGACACCTAAGTGGTGTAGCCACTGGCACAGCGACCATTGCGAGAGCTATTGCGCACACGAAGGCGAAGGTTTGTGAAACCCGAAAGACCATTCCGGGGCTGCGGGCATTGCAGAAGGCCGCAGTCTTAGCTGGCGGTGGCAGCAACCACCGCTTCGGACTAGACGATGCCGTGCTGATCAAGGACAACCACGTGGCAGCAGCCGGCGGAATAACCAACGCTGTGATGAAAGCTAAAGAGCGTATCGGCCACATGGTTAAGGTAGAAGTAGAAGTGGATACCCTGGAACAGTTGCGCGAATTGCTGGAACTGGACGGGGTTGATGCTGTGCTTTTGGACAACATGACCAATCCGCAATTGGCTGAAGCCGTAGAACTGGTAGCAGGTCGCCTCATCACTGAAGCCTCGGGGCGAATCACTCCAGAAACCGCCAAAGGCATCGCCGAAACAGGTGTCGATCTGCTCAGCGTGGGATGGCTCACACATTCGGTTCAGGTATTGGACATCGGTTTGGATTACCGCTGAGAAATCCCTGCACAAAACTGAGTTCAGCGTCAACCTGAACACGCTGCTGTGCTAAACCGCTGTTCATCATGGAGATTTTTGCAATGAACCGGTACTGATTGAGGTAGCGTTAGCGGGTGACTGAATACGAGCATTTAGAACCGTTCCCTACTGATTTGCCGAAATCCGGATTTGAAATTCCGATCACAGACAACCAGAATCTGGGGCCGCGGTTTCGTCCCACCCATCCGCAAGCGCTGGCACCAGTCACTTCACCGGCGCATTCGGTTGACGGGTTTGTGCGGGAGTTCCTGCACGAACTCAACACCGGACAAGGCGTTTCCTTAGACCAATCCAGCGTCAACGACCAGTATCTAGCGCTGGCAAGAACAACACGCCACTATCTGATGGCTCGCTGGATGGAAACCTCAAAGAAAGCCAATACCAGCAAGGCTCGGTTCGTCGCCTATCTATCAGCTGAATATCTGCTGGGTCGGCAGCTTAACAACGCGCTGCTGTCCACTGGACTGAAAGAAATTGCAGAGAAAGCGCTGGCCTGCTGCGGTTTAGACTTGGAGCAGGTACGAGCATTGGAGATCGAACCAGGGTTAGGCAATGGCGGTTTGGGTCGTCTGGCTGCCTGTTTCATTGACTCATTGGCGACTATGAGTATCCCTTGTATCGGTTATGGAATCCGCTACGAATACGGCATCTTCAAGCAAACTTTCGTAGACGGACGCCAAGTAGAACAGCCCGACACCTGGTTGGCGTTGGGCTGCCCCTGGGAGTTCCCGCACCCCGAAGCGGCGGTTCAGGTACATTTCAGCGGTCACACCGAACGTTACGACGACAACGGAACCGAGCGTACGCGTTGGATTCCGAGTTGGAATGTGCTAGGTGTGCCGTACAACTACATGGTGCCGGGCTATCTGAATGGCAGGGTGAATACTTTGCGACTTTGGAGTGCCCAAGCTACAACGGCTTTTGACCTGCATGTTTTCAACACTGGCGACTATGTGGAAGCTACGCGCGCTCAGACCTTCGCCGAGAACATCACGAAGGTGCTCTACCCCGATGATTCCACCCCCCAAGGTAAAGAATTGCGGCTGCAACAGCAGTATTTCTTTGTCGCTTGCTCACTGCATGATTTCATCAACTCGGTGTTGGCGCGTGGCGAAGATTTGCATACCTTACCGCAGCGGGTGATTTTCCAACTCAATGACACACATCCCGTAATTGCAATACCGGAGTTGATGCGAATTCTGGTGGACGATCACCACTGGGAATGGGATGACGCTTGGGAAACCACCAAAGGGTGCTTCGCCTATACCTGCCACACCCTGCTGCCCGAGGCTCTCGAAGTTTGGCCTACCGCAATGCTCGGTGGGCTGCTCCCGCGTCACATGGAGATCATTACTCGAATCAACGATGATTTTCTCCAGGAATTGCGCAAGGTTTTCCCAGATGACGAGCAGCGCGTACAGTCGATGTCGATCATCACGATGGATTCACACCCGCAGGTCAGGATGGCCTATCTTGCGACGATTACCAGCACCAAGGTCAATGGGGTAGCTGAACTTCACTCGCAACTATTGCGCGATAAGGTGCTGCCGGAATTTTCGCAGCTTTGGCCAGATAAATTCATTAACGTCACTAATGGCATCACTCCCAGGCGTTTTGTCCGAATCGCAAATAAACCCCTATCGGAGTTGATCACTGAAACGATCGGCACTGGGTGGTTGACAGATTTAGATCGACTGAGCGAGTTAGAGCCGTATGCCGACGACGCGGAGTTTGCGGCTGCGTTCGCGGAAGTGAAAATCCAAAATAAGCAACGGCTGCAACAGGTCTTGCGTAGGCGCGACGGCATCGAGTTGCCCGCTGGTCACATGCTGGATGTGATGGTGAAACGACTGCACGAATATAAGCGGCAGTTGCTGAAGCTGCTTCATATCGTCACTTTGTACGAGCAGATCATTTCTGGGAAGGTCAACGCGCAGGACGTAACTGGACGCACTTTCATTTTTGGGGCGAAGGCCGCTCCCGGGTATCGGGTCGCCAAAGAAATCATTTATCTGATCAACTGCGCAGCAAAAGTTATTAACGCCGATCCGCGTGTAAAAGGGAAGCTGCATGTCGCCTTCCTTGCGAACTACAACGTGACCTTAGCCGAGCAACTGATTCCCGCTGCTGATCTTTCGGAACAGATTTCGATGGCTGGCAAGGAAGCCTCTGGCACCGGCAATATGAAGTTTGCGCTCAATGGGGCGCTGACCATCGGCACCGAAGATGGGGCGAACGTGGAGATTCGCCGCCTAGTGGGCGACGACAATTTCTTCTTGTTCGGCCTTAGCGAACCCGAGGTGGCGCAAACCATAGCTGACGGCTACGTACCGCGAGCTTACTACGAAGCTAATCCACAGTTGCGTGCGGCTTTGGACTTGATAGCGTCGGGAGCATTTTCCGATGGCGACCATCACACCTTCGAGCCGCTGGTCTCCAATTTGCTCAACGTTGACGAGTATCTAGTTTTGGCCGACTATCAGTCGTATATCGACGCCCAGTCCCGAGTCGACTCCTACTTCGCAAACCAGTCCGCTTGGCAGCGCTCCGCGATTCTCAACGTCGCCCGCTGCGGCTACTTCTCCTCAGACCGCTCAATCCGTGACTACCTCGACCGCGTTTGGCGCGCCTCTGCCTTGAAGTAACCCGCCTGAACCTTCCGCCCGATCTCAGTCATGAAGCCTCCTGTGCAGATTTCGGCATCAAGCCCACCAAAGCAACTCCATCGCGCAGGATACTAGACACAACTGGTTCTATCCTCTCCTTCACACAAAATTCAGCAGGGGTGAACACAAGAACGTCGCAGTTACTTCCGAGTTCCTCCCATACAGCGTCTTGAAGCGTGTGTGCGCCATCCCAGTCTTTAGGTGCGATTACCGCCAGATCGACATCGCTATCAGCGCTAGCTTCGCCTCGAGCGATTGAGCCGAACAGTATTACTGCATGCGCTCCCGCACTAGCTTGTTGCACGACCCGTCGTAGTACCTCTACTGGATATGCCATCGCCCGCAGTGACGGGATATTTACGTGTCGATCATTAAGCTGATGCAACCTAGAGCGACCGTAGCTCTGGGCTTCAACCAGACCCATCGCCTCTAAGTCTTTTAATGCTTGCTGCACCGCCCATAAGCTATAGCTCTCACCAACCATGAGACTGACGTGCCTACCTGTCATCGGCTTCTGGGTATTCAGCAGCACTTCCAATACGGCACCCTTCGCTCCTGGTATCAGACCGCCGAACGGTAGATTAAAAAACATAACCAGATAATACGCCAAGAGTGACTGTTTTTCCAGTCATACGATTGGAAAAACAGTCATACAGAAAGGGGAGCATCGCTAGCAGGGTTGCCGCTAACCCGGCGGTTTAGTACTAGCTGTCAAGCCAGTGCATCGAAATGCAAAACAGGTTGCTGTTGGCCTCTCTCCCGCTGATTGCTGCCAGCAGAAAGCTCTCTCAATCGACGAGATAGCGACTATTTCGATCCAGTCCAAAGTGGCGTCCAACACATCTACGCGCTTGGGCATGGCAGTAAACTGTGACACAGCTAACAATAATGGTGGAGTTAAATGAAAATAACTTTTATTCGTCCCAGCATGACAGGAAAACAATCAAGCGACGCAATGAAACCGTTAGTATTTGCCATATTACATAGCCTTACGTCGAAAGAGATAACTACAGCATTCTATGATGAGTGTGTGGAAAAATTGCCGGAGGACGTTGACGGCGACGCGGTTGTTTTCAGCGTAGAAACTCTTGCGGCTAAACGTGTTTACTCCCTAGCAAAAAAATATAAGCAGGGAAACGAAAATTTGAAAATCATAATGGGTGGATTCCACCCTACGGCATGTCCGGACGAAGCGCTCCTTTATGCCGACAGTATTGTCATAGGTGACGCGGAATCTGTTTGGGAAAGTCTTATTTCCGACCTTCGTAAAGATTCTTTGAAACCCAAATACGTATCCGAAAACGACGTCATGTTACCTTTCGCAAAGACAGACCATTCAATCTTCAGAGGCAAGAAGTATGCGAAAATTGGCGTTGTGCAATGGAAGCGCGGATGTGTATATAATTGCAATTTTTGCTCTATAAGAGCGTTTTATAAATCGGGGAGAGCCGAACGCGAAATAAATGATGTCATTAATGAAATTGCAGAAGCAAAAGAGAAAATTTTCTTTATAGCCGACGATAACCTATTACACGACAGGACAAAGTTGAAAGTGTTCTTAACAGAGCTTGCTCCGTTGAAAAAGAAATGGGGTTGCCAAATAAGCATTAACGTGGCGAAAGACCCCGAGATACTGAATCTTATGAAAAAGAGTGGCTGTGTTATTGCTATTGTTGGCTTTGAGAGCTTGAACGACGAAACGCTTTCAGGAATAGGTAAACAGCAGCGTGTCACAGAATATGATAATGCCATTCGCGTCATACATTCATACGGCATAATGTTGTACGCTACATTTATTTTCGGATATCCAAGTGACACCCTCGACAGCTTCGACCGTGTGTACAAATTTGTGAAGAAGCATAAGCTGGCAATTGTAAACTTCAATCCACTTCTGGTTATGCCAGGGACAGCTTTATTTGACGAACTCCATGAGCAGGACAAGCTCATCGACAACCAGTGGTGGCTGGCTAATACATACAAGTACGGCGATGCTACACATTACCCGGATAATATAACTCCTGTGCAGCTTGCGGAAGGTTGTAAGAAGCTGCGTTATAGGTTTTACTCGTTACAAAGCATACTTTGGCGGTCGTTAAATCCTGTCAATATCAAGCATCTGCTTGTATTTACGCTGATAAACGTAATATCTTACGTTGAGATACGACGCAAGCAAAGGCTGAAGCATGGGGGTGACGGTCGCCGATGAAAATCACCTTGATTAAGCCAACCATGGGGACAAAAAGCCGCAACCTATATGTTGACGAGGGGCGTATGGAACCCTTGCAGCTAGGTGTTATCGCGGCACTTATCCCGCCAGAAATAGAGGTTGTCTTTGTTGACGATCGTATGGAGAAGATACCTTACGACGACCCCACTGATGCGGTAATGATTACCGTGGAAACTTTTACTGCCAAGCGTGTGTATGAGATTTCCGGTGAGTTTCGTTCTCGGAATGTCCCGGTCATTATAGGCGGTATGCACGTCAAGCTCGCTCCCGATGAGGTCATGGAGCATTGTACGGCAGCTGTTTCGGGCGACGCAGAAAATATTATTCCAGTAATCATTGAGGACTTGAAAGCGAACAACCTCAAAAGGTTCTATGATTGTGGTGTGGCCGACCCGCCGCAGCGCAATCTTCCGACTCGACGGGATTTATTCGAAGGCAAGGGCTACCTTCCTATCACTCTCATGCAATTTAGCCGTGGGTGTGTACATGGGTGCAGCTATTGCGCGGGCAGCGTCTACTTTGAGAAGAAGCATTACTGTCGTGCTATTGATGAGGTTGTTTCCGAGATAAAGGCACAGAAACGCAAGCTGATTTTCTTCGTTGATGATAACATCGTAGCCGATGTTGACCGCGCAAAGGCGTTATGTCGTGCGCTTATTCCGCTTAAAATCAACTGGGTAAGTCAAGGCACTGTCAACATGGTTTATGACGATGAACTCATGCGCCTCATCGTGGAAAGCGGCGGAATGGGCTTCGTCATTGGCTTCGAGTCGATAAATCCCGACAGTCTTTCCCTGATGAATAAGGACATAAACAAAGCACAAGGTGTTTTCACTCAGTACGCAAAAGAGGTCGCGACACTCCGTAAGTACGGACTACAAACATGGGCAGCGTTCACAGTCGGGCATGATACAGATACGGTAAAGAGTATTAAACAGACTGTGGAGTGGGCACTGAAAAACAAGTTCACATTCGCCGCGTTCAACATACTTATGCCTTATCCGAAGACAGCATTATACAAACAGCTTGAAGCAGAGGGAAGACTTTTATATAACGGGAGATGGTGGCTACACGACGATTACAGGTTCAATCATGCCGCGTTTGTTCCGAAAAAC